>CAYPFE010000224.1:0-5584 GCA_964409895.1 uncultured Novosphingobium sp. | reverse complement strand
CGTCAAGGTCGACGTTTCGGACGAGGCTTCGACGCTTGCGATGGCGTCTGCAGCGAATGAAGCATTCGGCGGTGTCGATATCCTCGTCAACAACGCCGCGCTGATGGTCGACATCAGCTATGACGACACCGAGACAATTGCCCTTGATGATTGGAACAAGGCCTTCGCGGTGAACCTCAACGGTGCGCTCTTGTGCAGCCGCGCGGTAGTCCCTTCGATGCGCGAGCGCGGCGGCGGGCGGATCGTCAACCAGACCAGCGGTGGCGCCTTTCCGGCGATCGGGCTCTACGGCATCACGAAGCTGGCTCTGGTCGGCCTGACGACGACGCTCGCCAAGCAGTTCGGCAAGGACAACATCACCTGCAACGCCATCGCGCCGGGCAATGTCACGTCCGACGCCGGCAAGATGCTGGTCCCAGACGATTCGCCGTTCATCCAGTTCCTGCAGATGACCTGCGCCACCAAGCCGCGCGGCGCGCCCGACGAACTGGTCGGCGCACTGATGCTGCTGTGCTCGCCGGCGGGTCAGTGGATCACCGGCCAGACCATCCACGTCGATGGCGGCTGGATCATGCGGCCGTGAGACCTGAGTACCAGTTGGTCCAAGACTTTTTTGATGCGGTGACCGCGGGAGAGTTGCCAGACTCGTTGCTCACCGAGGACATGACCGGCTGGATCACCACTGGCGGAACGATGCCCAAGGCATCCTATCAGGGCCTGATCCGCATTCTCGCGAAGATGTGCGCCGATCCGATCCAGTTCACCATCGACTCCATCACCGCCGAGGAAGACCGCGCCGTCGCGGAAGTCCGCTCGACCGCGAAACTGGTCAATGGCAAGGACTACGCCCAGACCTACATCTATGTCTTCCGCATCCGCGATGGACGCATTGCCTCGGTGGCGGAGCACTATAACGCGCTGATCTCGGAACAGCTGCTGATCCCGCTGATGAAGGAGCTACAGCAATCATGAAAGCGATGAGCCTCCAGCATCCGGCAAGCCTGGACAACCTCAAACTCATCGATGCCGAGGCGCCTAAGCCAGGCCCGGGCGAGATCAGGGTGCGCATCCGCGCCGCGTCGCTCAATTACCGCGACGGGCTGGTAGTGAACGGCTTCTTCCCGACCAAGGACGGCATCATCCCGCTGTCGGACGGCGCGGGCGAGGTCGTCGAAGTCGGCGAGGGCGTCACCGAATTCGCGGTTGGCGACGCTGTTGTCAGCACCTTCCATCCGAAATGGCTCGATGGCCATATGGAGCGCGCGCAGCTGGACAACGCGCCGGGCGGCCCAGCGGACGGCTTCGCATGCGAGGAAGCGACCAGGCCTGCGACGCACTTTACCAAGGCGCCAGCCAATCTTTCGCATGTCGAAGCTGCGACGCTGACATGTGCCGGCGTAACTGCCTGGCGGGCGCTCGTCACCGACGGCAGGCTGAAGCCCGGTGCCACGGTACTCACACAGGGGACCGGCGGCGTATCGCTGTTCGCGTTGCAGATCGCCAAGGCGGCGGGTGCGACGGTGATCGCGACGTCTTCGACGCCAGAGAAGCTGGAAAAGCTCAAGGCGCTTGGAGCCGACCATGTCATCAATCACCGCGAGAACCCGGAATGGGGGCAGACGGTTGTGGAGCTCACGGGCGGGCTTGGCGTCGATCATATCGTCGAGGTTGGCGGTCCCAACACACTGAAGCAGTCCTTCGTCGCGGCGCGCACCGGCGGGCATATCGCGATCATCGGTGCGGTCGCCGGTTTCGACATCGACACCATGCCATTCGCGATCGTCCAGGCGAAGCGGCTGTGCCTGCAGGCGGTAACGGTCGGCACGCGGCGCGACCAGATGGAGCTGGTGCGGGCTATCGAGGCTGAGGGCTGGAAGCCCGTTGTCGACCGGAACTTCCCACTCGAAAGGCTTGCCGATGCGTTCTATCTCATGCATTCGGGAGACTTCACCGGAAAGATCTGCATAGAGATCTGAACCCGGGGGCGGATCAGGGAGAGTTCCGATTTCGATCATCCTCAGCGAAGAGCAGGAAGCCATCGCCCGCGAGGCGCGGCGTATCCTTGATGACCGGGTGGACCAGTCCCGGCTGATGGCATTGCTGGAAGCGACGGGCGCTTTCGACGAGGCATTCTGGAACACGGCGGTCGAACAAGGCTGGACAGGGATCGGCATTGCAGAAGATCATGGCGGGATCGGGCTCGGGTTGATGGAGCTGGGGCTGGTTGCGCAGGCGACCGGGGCGGCGACTGCGGGTGCACCCTTCCTCACCACAAATCACGGCGCGGCTCA
Organism: uncultured Novosphingobium sp.; assembly: GCA_964409895.1. Classification (GTDB taxonomy): domain Bacteria; phylum Pseudomonadota; class Alphaproteobacteria; order Sphingomonadales; family Sphingomonadaceae; genus Novosphingobium. Next base: position 3,293 of record CAYPFE010000224.1, on the reverse strand, counting down.
CGTGCTTCAGACTGCCGGTAGCGACGCGCAGCAGCAGCGGTGGCTGCCCGCGCTCGCATCGGGCGAGGCGACGGCTGCTTGCGTGTTTGCCAATGGCCCAATGCCGATTGCAGCGGAACCCGCCGTGCAGATGTCGGGCGGCGCCCTCGAAGGTGTCGCGAAGTGGACGTTTGGCGGCGCTTTGGTGGACATCGCTATTGTCCTCGCGAAGGCGGACGATGGCGACGATGTGCTGGCGCTTTGCGAGCTGTCGGGGGTTGCCCGCGATCTATGTGAAAGCTTCGATAATGCAAGGCTTTATGCGGATTTGACGTTCTCGGGCACACCAGCGGAGACGATAACTGCGGGACCGGAAGCTCGCCGTCTGGCGCTTGAGGCGCTGTCCCGCATGGCTCTGGTCGCAGCATGGGAACAGATGGGTGGGGCCGAGGCATTGCTCTTCATCGCTCGCGATTATGCCAATACGCGTAAGGCTTTCGGCCAGCCGATCGGTGCCTTCCAGTCGGTCAAGCACCGCATCGCCGAACTCTACGGCCTGGTCGAGATCGCCCGCGCCAATTGCATGCACGCCGCCTCGCGGGAATACGAATCCGACTTCTTACGTGCTGCTGCTGCCGCTCGCCTTGCTGCGACCGAGGCATATGATACAGCCGCCCGGGATACCGTGCAAATTCATGGTGGTATCGGTGTAACGTGGGAAAGTGGATTACATCTGCACATGCGCCGCGCGCGCAGTCTTGCCGCCGAACAGGGCAACATGTTGTTCTGGGAAGACCTGCTGACGGATCAACTGTCGGCAGCCTGATTATCCTCCCGTGGAGAATTTCGCATGAATTTCGCAATGCACGCCACCAAGCTGGTCGTCCGCGATGTCGATGCCGCAGAGCGCTTCTATTGCGCGCTTGGCATGAAGGTCGTGAACCGCAACACCGGCGGCGAGGAAGAGGTTCACCAGCAGCAGTCTTGGTTATCGGCTAACGGCGCCGAGGGTGAGCATATCCTCATCCTGACGAGATTTGTCGAACTCCCCGATCCGGAGAGTCCCGCCTATCCCGGCGAGATATGGCTGTGCTTCATGGTGCCCGATGTCGAAGCCGCCTGCGCGACAGTCGAGGCCGGAGGCGGCCGCATCGTCAGGGCAGGGGAGGACCGCCCCGAACATGCCGTGCGAGCAGCCGTGGTCGCGGATCTCGAGGGGCATTTCATCGAGCTGGTCGGGCCGATGGCTCAATAAGTTGAATTTCAAGCCGTATTCGTGAGGACCGCGCAGCCGCCGAAATAGGGTGCGGAATAGGAGAACGCCGCGTTGCTGACGCTTCGTTGCCTCTCGCCCGCGCGTCCGGCGAGCTGGAGGTAGCATTCAAGCAGCTGCGGCAGTCCGTGAAGCCGGCCATTGCCGATCGCACCGCCGCCGGACAGCGCGGCCAGCGATCCCGGCCTGTCCGCGTCGATTCCGCCGTCGAGGACGAAGCGATGCGCCTCTCCACGCGGGACGAAGCCGAATGCTTCCAGCCATATATAGACGAAAGGCGAAAAGGCGTCGTAGGGCTGGACTAGGTCGATTTCCTCGCGGGATATACCTGCGGCTTCCCACAATCTCGAGGCGATGGCCTGACCTGCCTCCTCCATGTCGTCGAGGGTCCAGTGCAGCGGCAGGCGATGGCGCTGGGGATAGCCGTTGGCGTAGCCCGATATGTAGACCGGCCTGTTGGGGAGGTCCATCGCCCGTTCCGCGCTGGTGAGGATGAACACGCCCACGCCCTGCACGGGAATGTCGCAGTCAAGCCGGCTCATCGGATCGACGATCACCGGCTCGGCGAGGTAATCCTCGATGGTGATCGGCTTGCCGTACCAGTGTGACCACGGCAGCTTTGCGCCGTTCTTGCGCGCCTCTGCGACGACATGCGCCATGGCTTCGCGGGTTGCGCCGTAGCGCTGGACATATTCCTGATAGACCAGCGCGATCGCGGGCAAGCCGCCGAAGAAACCCTGCGGTGCAGTCCACTGCATCATGCCGTGGGCTTCGGTCATCGGGTTGTCGTTGTATTTGCCGACCGGCGGATTGTGCAGGGCCCGGTGCAGCAGGACATAATCGGCAGCACCACTCGCCACCGCGTTGACGGCCAGCGTCAGCGATCCGGTGAGCTGGCCATGGCCCTGGAAGCCGACTGCGTAGGCAGGATCGATGCCGAGATGCTCGGCGAGCCAGGCCGGCGAGACAGTGCTGATCCCGTCCTGTGCCTCGTGGCCACCCGACGTCGGCATCAGCGCCGATGCGGCAAAGCCGTCGATTTGCGAGGGTTCGAGCCCCGCATCGGCAATCGCCTCGCGCGCGGTCTTGATCGCGGTAATCCCGAGCGGCTCGGTCGGGCGGCGCACGACCTGGCTGTGGGCATAGCCGACGATCGCGACCTTGTTTTTCGCTGAGAATGTCACGCTAATGCAACACCCGCTTTGGTGAATGCAGGGACCGCAACGCCGGGGGCGAGATCGTCGAATACAAGGCTCAGGGCGTCGCCGAGCGCCAGCGGCGTATCGGGGCCGTCCACCAGCCGGCCGATCAGGCGGACCTGCGGATGGTCGTCCAGCTGGACGTCGGCCAGGATGAAAGGAAGCTCGAAACCGGACAGGAAGGAATGGCGGATCACCGTCCAGCTCCTCAGCTTGCCGGTTCCCGATGCCGGGGCCCAGGTGAAGCGAGGATCGAGACTGTTGCAGCTGGGGCAGGTGACATCAGGCGGATGGCTGACCGCGCCGCAGTCCGAGCAGCGTGCCAGCACCAGCTCATGCCGGGCGCAAGCCTCCCAATAGGGTGCCGAAACTTCATCGGGGACGGGCAGGACATGTCCGCTCATGGGCCGCTCTCAAATGCTGGAGGCCGGGCAGTTTCGCGCCCGGCCATATGGTCTCAGTCGAACTGGAACAGCCTTGCAGCAATCCCGCCCACGATTTCCCGCATGTCCGCATCGGGAATGCCGTCAAAGTCCCTGGCGATCCATTCGCGCGATTTCGGGTAGGTGGTTTCCGAATGCGGGAAGTCCGAGGACCACATGATGTTCTTGCCACCCGTCATGTGCCGCATCTCGATGCCGATGCGGTCGCGCAGGAACGAGCCCCAGATATTCTGGTCCATGTAATAGCTCGGCGGATGCGGGTTCTCGTTGCCGACCCAGTGTCGGTGCTTGCCCCAGCTGTGGTCCATGTATTGTGCCGCGAACGCCATCCAGCCGACGCCGCTTTCGATCATCGCCCAGCGCAGCTTTGGAAAGCGCTCGAACAGGCCGCCGTAGATG
>CAYPFE010000223.1:0-5607 GCA_964409895.1 uncultured Novosphingobium sp. | reverse complement strand
CTGGCGGCCTGAAGCCATTCAGCCCCGGTAAACCGCCGCTCCTCCAGCTTTCTCGCCAGAGACGGGGAAGCTGGAGGTGTCCATGAAACGCAATACCCTGTGCCTCGCCGCTCTGGCGCTGGCCTGTTCCGCTCCGGCGCTGGCCGAGGCGCCCGGCAATCCGCTGATCGACTATGCGTCGTTCGAGGAGATGGTCCGCGATCTCGGGCCGGTGCGCGAGGCGCATCGTCTCGCCTGGGACGATTTCGCGGCTGGCGCACAAACTGACAACGCTATCCTTCTCGACACCCGCTCCGCTTCCGATTTCGCGCGCGGGCATATCGAGGGTGCTGTGAACCTGCCGTTCAGCGAGTTTACGGACGCCAAGCTCGCAACAGTACTGGGCGAGGACACGTCGCGTCCGGTCTACATCTATTGCAACAACAACTTCCGCGACAATGTCGCGCCGGTGATGACCAAGCGCGCCCCGTTGGCGCTCAATATCCCGACCTTCATCAACCTTCACGGCTACGGCTACACCAATATCTGGGAACTCGCCGACGTGCTCAGCATCGAAGATGCGCGGGTAGCCTGGGTTGGCGGGGTGTGAAGCGCACACGCGAATAGGGCGGCGCTTGCGCGCCGCCCTTCGCATCCTCTCCACTAATCGGGAGTAGTTCCGGCGTCAGGCCGCTTTCCTTTGTGCAAGCTTGCGCCGTGCGAAGACGGTAGCGGCTGCCGCGCCGAACAGCAGCAGCATCGGCGGAGCAGGGACTTCGTGGCCGCCGGTGCTGCCCCCGCCACTAGTCGTCGCACCGCCACTCGATGAGGACGAGCTTGAGCTCGACGAACTCTAAGAGCTGGACGAGCTTGACGAAGAGCCGCCCGATCCGCCCGACGAGGAGGTCGAAGTCGTGCTGATGCCGCCCGTCGACGTGGATGTCGAACCGCCACTGGTCGAGGTGGAGCCGCCGCTCGAAGACGACGAACCGCCGCTGGTCGAGGTCGAAGTCGAGCCGCCCGAGCTGGTGGCTCCGCCCGATGTCGCCCCGCTCGACGTGGCTCCGCCCGAAGAGGACGAAGACGAAGACGAGGAGGACGACGAGCTGGAAGAGGACGAGGAACTGCTCGACCCGCCGGTGCTGCTCGTGGTCGTGGTTCCACCGGTGCTGGTGGTCGTGGTCGACCCACCGCCACTACTCGATCCGCCAGAGCTCGAGGATCCACCCGAGCTGGACGAGCCGCCTGAACTCGATGATCCGCCCGAGCTGCCGCCGGTCGAGCTTCCATGACCGCCAGTGGAGCTTCCATGGCCACCGGTCGAGCTTCCGTGCCCGCCCGTGGAGCTTCCGTGCCCGCCGGTCGAACTACCATGCCCGCCAGTAGAACTGCCATGTCCGCCGGTGCTGCTACCGTGGCCACCGGTTGAACTGCCGTGACCGCCGGTGCTGGTCTTGCCGCCGGTGCTGCCCCCCGAAGAGCTCGAAGACGAGCTGGAGCTGGATGACGAACTCGATGAGGAAGACGAACTGGACGAGGACGAGGAACCGCCCGAACCGCCGGTGCTCGACGTGGTGGTCGAGGTAATGCCGCCGCTCGAGGTCGAAGTGGAACCGCCGCTGGTGGAGGTCGAGCCGCCGCTGGTGGATGTCGAACCGCCACTGGTCGAGGTCGAGGTCGAACCGCCGGAGCTGGTCGAGCTGATGACGACATTGCCGCCGCTCGAACCGCCGCCGAAGAAGCCGCCGAAGAAGCCGCCGCCGAAGCCGCCGAACGACGGGCCGCCGCCAATCACGATCGGCATTGCGCTGCCGCCCGAATCGATCTGCATCGGGGGTGGAGGCGGAATATAGGGCGCGGGCATCGGTACCATCGCCATTTCCGGCTGCTCGCAGCACTCCTTCTTGATCACGCGCCGCACGCGCTTGGTCTTGCGGGGCTCAGCCCTTTTGACCACGCGTTTGACGGGCTGCGGCGTCTTGACCGACTTCACCTTGCGGTATTCGGTCTTCGTCGCGGGGGTCTCCGCGACATGAACCGCACCGCCACCGACGAGGGCACAACCCGCGGCACAGGCGGACAATTTGGCAAGGGCCATCCGAACAGACATAAGCGTTGCTCTCTCTCGTTTCCCGTGGACTGTCCCCGCAGAGACGGGAGTTGCTGCCACGGCCTGTGCCATCAAAAACGCAGAGAGTGATTAACGCGGCAACGGCGTTAACCTTGATTCGGGTGTCCCGGAGTGAGAATCACGGTTAATTGCGGGGTGGAAGCTGCCAGTTGTCCCGTATCGGGACTGGTTTGTTCGTGAATACCAACGGTTTTCGCTGGTTTTATTCGTCGCCGCCCTCGTCTGAGGAATCGAACAATCCGCCTTGCCCGCCCTTGGGAGGCGAGAGGCCGATGTGCTTCCAGCCGCCCTCGTTGAGCATGCGACCGCGCGCCGTCCGGGCCACCAGGCCGAGCTGGATGAGATAGGGCTCGATCACTTCCTCGATCGTGTCGCGCGGCTCGGAAAGTCCGGCGGCGAGCGTCTCTACGCCCACCGGGCCACCCTTGTAGATATCGGCGATCATGGTGAGATAGCGCCGGTCCTGCGCGTCGAGACCGAGGCTGTCGACCTCGAGCCGGGTCAGCGCATCGTCGGCGATGGCGCTGTCAATCGTCTTGTTGCCCGCGACATGGGCGAAATCGCGCACCCGCCGCAGCAGCCGTCCCGCGACTCTAGGCGTACCGCGCGCGCGCCGGGCGATTTCCCTGGCCCCGCCCTCGTCCATGCCGATGCCGAGCAGCCCTGCGCCGCGCGTCACCACCTGCTGCAATTCGGGCACGGTGTAGAAATTGAGCCGTACCGGGATGCCGAAGCGGTCGCGCAGCGGCGTGGTGAGCAGGCCCTGGCGGGTGGTCGCGCCGATCAGGGTGAAGGCCGGCAGGTCGATCCTTACCGAGCGCGCCGAGGGTCCTTCGCCGATGATGAGGTCGAGCGCGCGGTCTTCCATCGCCGGGTATAGGATTTCCTCGACCACCGGATTGAGCCGGTGGATCTCGTCGATGAACAGCACGTCGCCTTCCTCGAGGTTGGTGAGGATCGCGGCGAGGTCGCCCGACTTGGCGATGATCGGCCCGGCTGTCGCCCGGAACCCCACCCCGAGTTCACGCGCGACGATTTGCGCCAGCGTCGTCTTGCCGAGGCCGGGCGGCCCGAAGAACAGCACATGATCCATCGCCTCGCGCCGGCTGCGCGCGCTCTCGATGAACACGCCGAGGTTGTCCTTGGCGGCCACCTGCCCGACGAATTCGGCCAGCGTCTTGGGCCGCAGCGCCGCGTCCGGGTCATCCGGCTGGCGACCGGGGGAGTGGAGGGGGGCGGGGTCGGTCATCAAACTAATCCCTGAGCGCGCAGAGCTTTAGCTGCCAACAATGCCTTTCGAACACTGGTGCCAACCCCTTCCGGACTGTACCTATTTGCGCTGGCAAAGGCTGAAAGTTCACAATCGTTCAGCGTATTCGCTGGCGATGCCCAAATCAGGACAGCGGAGTTCATGATGGCCAAATCGACAGACCAAAGGCTCCGCTCAAAAGCGGAAACCGATTTCGCATCTGACGCTTGAAACGCAGGCCAGTCGGCTTTCTTGCGCCCCGATAGATCGAATTCAGTAGCATCATACTCGGCAAGATGGCGTAACACAGCGAGACCAAGCTGTTCATCATCGCACGTAGAATTAAGGACAGTCAGCGATTCCGTCTCAGCGATCCAGCGTACAGAGCATACGAAAAATCGCCAGTGATCTTCGTACATCCGAGCCTTTGCGGAATATTGGAGATACGGTGACTTCACCTCCAGCTTACTGCGAAAGTTATCAAAGATACTCACCCCGCCGCCCTCTTCAGCGCCACGCGTACAAGCGCATCCAGGTCCGCGCCCTCGCCCAGTTCGGCGACCGCGCCGGCTACGGCGCTGGTCGCGACCGCAGGCTTGAAGCCTAGGTTCTGCAAGGCCGAGACCGCGTCCGATGTCGCCGAGCCCTGCGGCAGCGGCACCGCTGCGCCGCCTGACGCTGCACCGCCCGGCAGCGCGCCGGCCTTGTCCTTCAGCTCATTGACGATGCGGCCCGCCAGCTTCGGGCCGACGCCCTGCGCGCGCGCCACCATCGCCGCATCGCCGTTTGCACAGGCCGCCTGCAATTCCTCGATCGCCAGCGCCGAAAGCACCGCCAGCGCCATCTTGGAGCCTACGCCCTGCACGCCGGTCAGCAGGCGGAACCATTCGCGTTCCGCACCGCTGGCGAAGCCAATCAGGCGCATGTCGTTCTCGCTGACCTGCAGCTCGGTGTGCACCGTCACCGCGTCGCCCGCGATGCCGAGCGTGTCCAAAGTCTTTGCCGAGCAATGCACGAGGTAGCCGACGCCGGCGACGTCGATCACCGCCCAGTCCAGGCCCATATCGTCGAGCGTGCCGGTGAGTTTGGCGATCATTGCAAACACATTTCCGTTCGGGCTGAGCCTGTCGAAGCCCCGTTTTGTTCTTTTCTGAAGGAAGTGCGGCCCTTCGACAAGCTCAGGACGAACGGTTCTGGGGATTTACCCCATATGCGCATGGGCGATCGCCACCGCCAGAGCATCGGCCGCATCGGCGCCCGCCAGCTTCACGCCGGGCAGCAGCACGCCGAGCATCGCCTGGACCTGCGCCTTCTCCGCCCTTCCGGTGCCGACCAGTGCCTTCTTGACGAGCCGCGTCGCATATTCGTGGACCGGCAGCCCGGCGCGGGCCAGCGCCAGCAGGCAGACGCCGCGCGCCTGCCCGAGCTTCAGCGTCGATTGCGGATTGACGTTGACGAACACCTCCTCGACCGCGCCTGCATCGGGCCTATGGGCGAGAACTACGTCGGTGAGTTCGCGGTCGAGCGTCACGAGCCGCTCGGCAAGCGGCGCCTGGCTGTCGGTGCGGACCTGGCCGTTGGCGATATGAGTGAGCCGGGTGCCCGATTGCGCGATCACCCCCCAGCCGGTGCACGCGAGGCCAGGATCGAGGCCGATGATGATCAGCCGAGCTTCTCCATGATCTCGTCCGAGACCTCGTAGTTGCCCCAGACGGTCTGGACGTCGTCGTCGTCGTCGAGCGCGTCGATCAGCTTCAGCAGCACGCCCGCATCCTTTTCGTCGACATCGACGGTAAGCGAGGGACGCCAGGCAAGCTTGACGCTTTCCGCTTCTCCCAGCGCTGCCTCAAGCGAAGCGGCGACCTCATGCAGCGAATCCATCTGGGTCCAGATCGAATGGCTGTCGGCATCGCTCTCGACGTCGTCTGCGCCCGCCTCGATCGCGGCTTCCAGCACGGTGTCCTCGTCGCCTGCCGAACCCGGGTATTCGATCAGCCCGAGCCGCTCGAAGCCGTGGCTGACCGCACCGCTTGCGCCCAGATTGCCGCCGTTCTTGCTGAACGCGGTGCGGACATTGGTGGCGGTGCGGGCAATGGCCCCGGTCGCGGGCAGACCACCAAAGAGCGCCGAGCCCAGATTGGCCGCCCCCTGCGCCAGCAATTCTGCATTCGGCCGGTGTTTGCCGCCGATCATCCGGTCGGCGACCATGGCGGACAAAAGGGATTCGACGCCGGCCAGAAAGGCGATG
>CAYPFE010000222.1:0-5643 GCA_964409895.1 uncultured Novosphingobium sp. | reverse complement strand
ACACGCCAGGCCACAGCAGCATCTCGCGGTTGAACTTGCGGGAGAGGTATCCGCCAAGGTGCCGGTCCGGCCCGAAGATGATCTTCTGGTCCTTGGGGATCTGCTGCAGGATCGTTTCCGCGCTGGACGAGGTGACGATGACGTCGCTGAGCGCCTTCACCTCGGTCGAACAGTTGATGTAGGTGAGCGCGATGTGATCGGGATGCGCCTCTCGGAAGGCCCTGAACTTTTCGGGCGGGCATGAATCCTCAAGGCTGCAGCCCGCTTCCATGTCGGGCAGCACGACGATCTTTTCGGGGCTCAGGATCTTGGCGGTATCGGCCATGAACTTGACCCCGCAAAAGGCGATCACCTCGGCATCGGTTTCCGCCGCCTTGCGCGACAGTTCCAGCGAATCGCCGACGAAATCGGCAAGGTCCTGAATCTGCGGCTTCTGGTAGTAATGCGCGAGGATCACGGCGTTGCGTTCCTTGCGCAGCCGCTCGATCTCGGCGAGCACGTCGATACCGGTGAGATCGGCGGTCTGGACGGTCATTCGTGGCTTCTCCCTGGTGGTGCTTGCTTCCTATCTAGGCAGGCTGCCGCGCGCACCCAAGGAAAAATTCGCGCGTCAGGCGGGAAGCAGGGAGTTGGCGTAGGCCTCTACGGCCGGAATTCGGGAAAGCACGTCCGTGAGCACATGGCTCGCGACAATCACTGCAATGCCCCACCATGTCGCCGGATGAACCTTGCCCAGCACTTTCCGGTCATGAAGCAGGACAAGGCCAGCCAGCACCAACTGGATCGCCATGATGTACCACTGGCTGACCGGCCCGCCGATGATCGGACCCGGCAGGATGCGGTCGAGCGCCGGGTCCATGATCACGATTGCCGCCATCAGCATAAGCCGCCGGTGCCGCTGCGTATCGCGATACCTGACGAGACCGGCGATGGCGAGCGCCCCGAAGGCGATCACGGCAACCTGCACCAGCGGCAGGAAATAGGCCGGCGTGTAATGGGGAGGCACGTGACCGCGCACGATGGACTGGAAGCCTGCGTAGCTGCCGACGGCGATCATCGCCAGGATCAGCGCGGCACCGAGCTTGCCCAGCCTTCGGTGCAGCGCGATATTCCCGCTGCCTGCCAGCACGTTCTGGACCGGAAACAGCACCAGCCACCCCAAGTAGATCAGGCCGTGCAGATGAATATGCAACGGCGCACCCGCGTAATCGGGAATGCCGCGCGCGGCGAACTGCGCAAAGCCGAAAAAGGTCAGCGCCGAAACGCCGATAGCCATGCGGGTGAAAAAGCTCTGGTCTTGTCTGAAACCGTGCCGGATACCGTGTTCATGGCGCATCCCTCCAATGTTTGGTGCAGATGGCTACCCGCCAGGGGTGAATTGGCAAGCGCAAATTTGCAGTCTCGTTCATGGCCCGTCATGTCGCCGCAGCATTTCCAATTGCATTGCCGCGATAGCTCCCTAGCTATTGCCGGGAGAGGGACGGAAGTTTCCTGCCCCGGGAGAAACGGCCATGCCGATTTTCGAGACCTACACCGTCAAGTCAGGCGACAATCTGAGCACAATTGCCCAGCGATACGGTAGCAGTTCCGATACCCTTGCGGCTTGGAACGAACTCAAGAACAAGAACGCGATTCAGCCCGGCCAGGTTCTCAAGGTTCGCCAGATGAGCGAGACCTATTATATCATCCAGCCTGGCGACACGCTGGACGGGATCGCAGCGAAATACGGTGTAACGCGCGCTGCCCTGCAGCAGGCCAACAACATCGCCAACCCTTCGAAGATCAAGGCGGGCGCCCGCCTGATCGTGCCGACCGCATCGCAGGGCACGACCGCGACAACGGCGTCGCCGGCGCGGGGTCTGGGCTCGCTGTCGAGCCGGTATGAGGTCTCCAAGGATGGCGCCGCGACGGTCTCGAAGGGCAAGGGCGACCATGGCGGCATATCCTATGGCAGCTACCAGCTCTCGTCGAACAATAACCGGCCGGCCGAGTTTCTCGCTGCCGAAGGCAAGCCCTGGACGGACGATTTCGCCGGGCTGGTCCAGGGGACGCCGCCCTTCTCCGCGATGTGGAAGAAGGTTGCCGCACGCGACCCGGAAAGGTTTGCCCAGGCACAGCAGACTACATCGAACGCACCCATTTCGAGGTGCAGGCAAAGCGGATCGCCAGCCTGTCCGGCCTCGACATCAAGAGCTGCAGCAGGGCGCTTCAGAACGTTGCCTGGTCGGTTGCCGTCCAGCATGGGCCGTCGAGCACGCTCATCGCCAATGTCGTCAACGACCTGCCGCATAAACCAGGCGATCCGCTGTTCGAGAAGGCCCTGATCACCGCAATCTACGCAGAGCGCGGAAAGCGAAATGCCCAGGGCAAGCTGGCCTATTTCAAGAGCAGTAGCGATGCATTCCAGGACGGGGTCGCGCAGAGATTCGTGCGAGAACTCAAGGACGCACTCGACATGCTGGCGGCCGAGCAAGCCCTCGCCGCAATTGTTCCGCCTGCTCCTGCGGCTGTGCCCACCACTGACGCAGCCGATGATGACATCGCGCCACCGCTGCTCTTGCCCACACCGCCTGCAAACGGCGACAAACAGGTGGTCAAGCGGGCCACCGGAAAACTGTCCGACGACGACATCCGCCTCATCATCGAGCGATATGGCGATACCGAGGCGGTGACCGATTTCCTTGCCGGCAAGAAAGTGCTCATCGGCCTGCGCAAGAGCACCAATATCCGCAAGTACCAGAAAGGCGTCTACGACGATCTGCTGCTGGTGGTCGACCGCCAGTCGAATGGAACGGTCAAGCTCAAGCGATTCCCGCTCAACACTGAACCCTCGGGCGAATACGCATTCTACGGTTCGAACAAGAAGAAATACGGGCCCGACTTGAATGGTGACGGCAAACGCGAACTGGGCCGGCTGGTCCCTGGAACCTATCACTACAGCCTGCAGAAGGGCACGTTCCTCAATGGCGTCTACTTTCGTGCGCGCGATGTCCAGACTGCAGAGCGCGACATCAACCAGGACGGGGATTTCGATCTCGAAGACGGGCCGAGGCGGATCGATACGACCACGGCCGGGCGTTCGATGCTGGTCCACCGGGGAGGTTCGGAAGGCGTGGCAACGTGGTCTTCAGGCTGCCAGACCATTCCCAAAAACAGGTACAGCGCCTTCCTCTCCGCGCTGGAGGGACAGAAGCAGTTCAGCTACATCCTGATCAATGCGGACTAGCATACTCGTCACGCTGTCCGCGCCGGCATTGATCCTCTCGCTAACCGGATGCGACAGGCTCCAGTCCTGGCGCGGAGGGGACGAGGCCAAGGTCGACAGCCCTGCCAACAAGCCGGCCGTCCCGGGAACCCGCCTGGACAAACCCGGGGCCGCACCTGGCCCGCCGGTGGAAGAGCAAGGCGAAGTCCCGCTCGACGATCTCACCGGCATCTGGCGGGTGACAGGGGTGGCGCCAGACGGGAAGTCGGATTTTGCGGTCGACGACAAGCGCATTGTTGGCTCGCTGATGGACGTGCTGCCCGGCCAGCTCCGCTGGAGTTACACGGCGAGCAAGGCGTTTTCCTCCAGCGATGTCTGTTTCGGCCCGGTCTCTGGCATCATAGACGATGACGAATACGCCGAAGGCGCACGCAAGCTGATCGCGCCTGCGGTTTCACGATTGCGTGGACAGGTGTTGCGGCTTTCCAAGCCACATCAGTGGTTGTGCGGCGATGGCGGCACTTGGGGCGAGGAAACCGAGTTCCAGCAGCTCGCCCCCGGGAGGATAGCAATGCGCTGGAGGGGAGATGTGACACTGATCATGGAACGCGTCAGGAAAGTCTCCAGGAACCCGCCTCCTCTGCCACCAACTGGCGCTTACGAAGATCCATGAGGTGGGCTAGCACCGAACGCTCCGCCGCCGGCCACAGACGTTCATCCACGCCCTTGTACATCGCCGGGACCATCTCGGTAATCTGGCCGACGCCCTTTTCCAGCTGCTTTAGGATCTGGTTCTCGCGCTGGCGGCGGTGGCCGATCATGCCGCGCACCAGCTGGCGCGGTTTGTCCACCTGCGGGCCGTGCGCAGGAAAATAGACGGTGTCCTCACGCTCATAGAGTTTCTGCAGGCTCGCCATGTACTGGGTCATGTCGCCGTCGGGCGGGGAGACCACGGTGGTCGACCAGCCCATGACATGATCGCCCGTGAACATCACGCCGGTTCCTTCGAGCGCATAGCACAGGTGGTTCGAGGTGTGGCCCGGCGTGTAGACAGCCGCGAGGGCCCAGCCGTCACCCGAAATCGTATCACCGTCCTCGAGTATACGCTCGGGCCGGTAGGTCTCATCGAAGGCCGCATCGGAACGCGGGCCATCGTCGACCAGCGAGAACGGGGCGCAGCCAATGATCGGTCCGCCAGTGCGTTCCGCAAGCGGGGCGGCCGCGGGCGAATGGTCGCGGTGGCTGTGGGTGCAGCAGATCGCCGCGACCCTTGCATCACCGATGGCCGAGACGATCGCGTCGAGGTGCTCCTCCTCGTCCGGACCGGGATCGATCACGGCGACATCCGCGCCATCTCCGACGAGATAGGTCTGGGTGCCCCAAAAAGTGAAGGCTGACGGATTGCGGCAGAGCACGCGGCGCACCTGTGGCGCGACTTGTTCGGCGATACCGAATGGCTGATCCTGCTCGGATGAATTCTTCATGCCATCCGTATGGCGCTTCGGCGGGTTGGTGTCGAGCGCAACTGCCCTCTCGACTTCGCCGGCGCCGGGCGGCATCCTCGTTTGATGGCACAAGACCTCATCCTCGTTCTCGATGCCGGGACAACCTCGACCCGCGCCATGGTGTTCGACACGTCGGGCAGCGTCGCCGCATTGGCCCAGCGCGAACTGACGCAGCATTATCCGCGTCCCGGGTGGGTCGAACACGATGCCGGCGAGATCTGGGACTGGACGCTGGCCTGCGCGCGCGACGCCGTCGAGAAGGCGGGCGGAGCGGATCGCATCGCCTGCATCGGCATTACCAACCAGCGTGAGACTGTTGTCGCATGGGACCGCAAGACCGGGCACCCGCTGGCCCGCGCGATCGTCTGGCAGGACCGGCGGACCCAGCCGCATTGCGAGGAACTGCGCGCGAGCGGCCACGAACCGCTCGTCCAGCAATGCACCGGCCTGCTGCTCGATCCCTATTTTTCGGCGACGAAGATGCGCTGGCTGCTCGACAATTCCGACGAGGTGCGCGGTGCCGCCGAAGCCGGGCGCCTCGCCTTTGGCACGGTGGAGAGCTGGCTTGCGTACAAGCTCACAGGCGGCGCACATCTGACAGACGCCAGCAACGCCAGCCGCACCAGCCTGCTGCCACTTGCGGGCGCAAGCTGGGACGAAGGCCTGTGCGAGCTGTTCGGTGTGCCAGTGGCAGCCCTTCCCGAAGTCTGCGACAACGCCGGACTCCCTTGCGAAACCCTGCCAGCCCTGTTTGGCCGCGCGATCCCCGTGACCGGGCTTGTCGGCGACCAGCAATCCGCGACAATCGGCCAAGGCTGCCTTTCGCCCGGCGACACCAAGGCAACCTTCGGCACCGGCGCATTCGTCCTCACCAATATGGGCGAGGCCTTGCCGGCATCGGCCAACCGGCTGCTCGGCACGGTGCTGTGCCAG
>CAYPFE010000221.1:0-5686 GCA_964409895.1 uncultured Novosphingobium sp. | reverse complement strand
CGAGGCCGGAATCGAATTGCCGCCAGGCGAGACTGGAGTGATCTATTTCGAAGGCAACGCCGGTTTCAAGTACCTCAACGACGAGGGCAAGACCCGCGACAGCCGCCATCCGTCCAATTCCGCATGGGCGACCTTCGGTGACATCGGCCATGTCGACGAGGACGGCTACCTGTTCCTGTCCGATCGCCGTGCATTCATGATCATCTGTGGAGGCGTCAACATCTACCCGCAGGAAGCCGAGGACGTGCTGACGATGCATCCCAAGGTAGGCGACGTCGCGGTGTTCGGCGTGCCCGATCCCGACATGGGCGAACAGGTCAAGGCTGTGGTCCAGCCAGCAACCGGAACCGAACCTGGGCCTGGGCTGGAAGCCGAACTGATCGCGTGGTGCAGAGAACGCCTCGCCTCGCTCAAATGCCCGAGAAGCATCGATTTCGAAGCGGAATTGCCGCGCGATCCAACCGGCAAGATGATGAAACGCCAGATACGCGAGCGATACTGGCGCGAGGCCAACGCCACTTCAAGCTGACCGCGTTGATCACCCCGCACTGCGGCTGAATGCTCCGACACCCATGATCACTGGCAGGTCAAGGAAGGTGCGGATGCCCGGTTCGGCAGCGCATACGGGAACCACTGCGTGAACCGCATGCATCGCGGTAGCAAGGCAGGCACGATCATTCTGGTCACCACCATCGAGTGCGATCTCGCAGCGCAGCGTCATCGACGGCGATCCCTGTACATCGACGTACCATCCCCTTCCTTGCGGCCAATCAGGCGCCACATCTTCTCCCAGCCTGGTGATGTGTTCTACCGTCATCGCCTTGCGGCCATCGATGGTGGCGGTGAAGCGGTAGCGTTTGCCTGCTGTCATCCCCGCCTCGATATGAATGCCGCCAGCTTCGCGGGCTGTCGGGGCTGCCGCGACCTGTTGTTCGAACTCAACCGCTTCTACCGTGGCACCGAGCGCATCGGCGACCATCATGATCGGTGCGATGAAAGAGCCACCCTCGCCCAGCGGCACCGGCATCGGCGAAATCGGTTGCAGAGGGACGCCAAAGCCCATCGCCGCCATGGTCGAGGGCGAGATGTAGGACGAATAATCCATGATCTCCTGCACCAGCAGGTGATCGATCCGCCGGAACAGTCCTGACATGGCCAACGGCAGGACTTCCGATGCCCAACCCGGCTCGATGCCCGTCGCATGGAACGATGTACCGCCTTCGCGGCAGGCCGCTTCCAGCCGGTCCACTACCGCAGCCCCGCAGGCCTTGGGGTAAATCAGTTCCGTCGCCGCCGTGGAAACGACGTTCTTGCCGGAGGCCAGAAGTGTGCAGACATCTTCCATGACCTGCTCGCGCATGCCTTCACCCTTCGCCATGTAGAGCACGCAATCGGCTTCCATGACGAGGATGTCATCGCGGTCGCTGGTCGTTGCAACACCGGTTGCGCCCATACCGCAAATATCGCCGGCATCGCGTCCCGCCTTGGCTACGTCGTAGACGAACACACCCGCCAGTTCGAGGTCCGGCGTGTCGATCACCGCACGTAGCGAATGCCTGCCGGTTATGCCCGTCGCCCACTGGATTACTTTCAGAGGCATGCGTCCTCCTTGCTTCGCCAACCAGATTGCCACGGCAGGACGATTAGGCAAGTGCACACGGTTCGGGGCCGGCTGGACCAACCGGACACAAAATGCTCAAGATG
Source organism: uncultured Novosphingobium sp. (assembly GCA_964409895.1). Lineage (GTDB taxonomy): Bacteria > Pseudomonadota > Alphaproteobacteria > Sphingomonadales > Sphingomonadaceae > Novosphingobium. The sequence goes on along the minus strand of CAYPFE010000221.1, from coordinate 3,982 downwards.
CTGCTCGCAGTCGAATGTGGAGGAGGACCGAACATGGCCGAAGCGCAGATCGCCGACAGCTCGGCAAGGATCGATTCCAGGCTTGGCTACGCCATGTTCGACGCCGACAACCACTATTACGAGTCGGAGGACGCACTGACGCGGCACCTGCCGCGCGAAATGCGCTCACGCGGCGCACGCTGGATCGAAATGAACGGGCGCAAGCGCCTGATGCTGGGCGACCATTTGTTTGGCTTCATACCGGACCCGACCTTCTCAAGGCTCGGCAAGCCCGGCGCGCTGCACGACTACTTCGCCTGCAAGCTCGACGGTGCCGACATGAAACAGGCGATGGGCGATCTAGAACCGTGTCGGGCGGAATACCGCGACCGCAAGGCCCGTCTCAAGGTGATGGACGAGCAGGGAGTCGGCGCAACCTGGATGTTTCCCACACTTGCCGTCGTCGTCGAAGTGGCGATGCAGCCGGATATCCCTGCCTGCCTTGCAACACTCAGAGCCTTCAACCGCTGGCTTCAGGAGGATTGGGGCTTCGCCTACAAGGACCGTATCCATGCGGCACCGGTGATTTCCTTTTCCGATCCGGAATGGGCGGTCGAGGAAGTCGAATGGGCCATCGCGCAAGGTGCCAAGGTCATCACCATGCGCAACGGGCCGGTCTATACACCGCTTGGAACGACTTCGCCCGGCGCTCCGGAGTTCGATCCGGTCTGGGCGCGGATCGAGGAGGCGAACCTTGTCATGGCGCCGCATGCCGGCAACGACGGCTATGATTTTCTCGGCAAGTTGTGGGAGCCCTGGGACGAGTATGGCGCTTTCCACGTCACCCCGCTGCGCAAGGCCGTGACGTCCCAGCGCGCCGTTCCGGATTTCTTTGCCGCACTCGTCTGTCACAAGGTGTTCGAACGCTTCCCGCGCCTTCGCGTCGCCTCGGTCGAAAACGGTGCGGGCTGGATCAAGCCGCTGAAGGCGCGCCTCTATCGCGGTCATGCGCAAACCAGGGGCTATTACAGCAAGAACCCGCTCGACCAGTTCGACGAGCACATCTGGGTGACGCCCTTCTGGGAGGACGATTGCGAGGAACTGGCGACTCACATCCCCGTCGAACGCATCATTTTCGGCAGCGACTGGCCACATCTGGAAGGCGTTGAGCAACCGATCGACTTCCTCGAATCTATCCTCGGCTTCAGCGATGCGGACAAGCGGCTGGTGATGCGAGACAATACCGAGAGACTTACAAAGTCCGCAAACGTCTGAAAGCGTCAGGCAGGATTGGCAGTCGCACGGTAGATCTGCGCCAGCGCGCAGACCGATCCCCAGCCGATCCGGCCCTCGACATCGTAAAGGTTGCAATGGCCGATGGCGACGCCGTCGCTCTCTTCCTGGGCGAGGGCCTCGTATCCGATCCACTCTCCGACAGGCAGCCGGGCGAGATAGACGGTGACGTCGGAATTGATGTAGCCGAATCCCCTGCCTTCCCCGAAATTGGTCATCGGGCTGACATAGTCCGCTCCTGCCATGACGCGCTGGAATGGCGTTAGCGGTTCCGCGCCGATCATCGGCCGCACTTCGCGCATCCAGGCGCGTTTCTGGGACGCGACGCCGATACTCCCGGTGATCCAGCGCAGGTCCCACTGGCCGTTCATCGTCTCGGGACCGGGCGGGAGTTCCGGCAATGAATCGGGTAATGGCAGTTCTGTGGTCTCGCCATGCCAGCGAATCCCGCCGGGATCGACGGTGCGCCGCAGGAACTGGCAGGTAGCCCGGCCCATGCTTTGGCCTTCGCTGACAAGCTCTGCGTCGATCTGGCGGATGCGCTTGCCGTCGCGCACGATCCTCGTCTCGACGTCGAGGGGAACCATGCCCGGCGCACTGTACATGTCGACGGTCAGGCGCGCCGGCATGAAATCCGCGTCGCCGTGACGGTTCTCGATCTCCGCCGCCAGCAGTCCGATCACCACCCGGCCATGGAGCGTGCCCGATTTCCACGGACCGCGAGCGTGCACGGTCGGCACGATCAGGTCGCCTTCCCGCTGGAAAAACGGCTCGTCGCTATCCATCATGAATTGCCTTCCTGCCATTCATTCGCCGGTGAACACCGGTATGCGCTTTTCTGCAAAGGCAGCGATGCCCTCTCGGAAATCCCGGGTCTTCGTCATCCGGCCCTGACAGTCGCGCTCGGCGTCGAGCACGGTGTCGAAATCCGATTCAATCGCGGTGCGCACGAGGCGGCGGATCTCGGCGAGCGTACGGGTCGGCATATCGGCAAGGCGCGTCGCCAGTTCCAGTGCCCGGTCCTGGACCGTTTCGTCGTCCACCACTTCGGTGACGAGGCCGGCCGCCAGCGCTTCGTCCGCCGGCATCCTGTCCGCGAGAAGAGCCATTTGCAACGCCCGCACCCGGCCAGCCGCGCGTGTGATCAGCCATGTGCCGCCGCAATCGGGGACGAGGCCAATCCGCGCGAATGACAGCAGAAAATAGGCCGAGCGCCCGGCGACGATGATGTCACCGCCCAGCGCCAAAGATGCCCCTGCGCCCGCGGCTGCCCCTTCCACCGCTGTCACCAGCGGCACCGGCATGTCGGCAAGGAACCTTGCCATGGGGTTGTAGAGCTTTTCTATCTGTTCTGCCGCATCGATGCGCTTGCCGTCCGGCGATCCGCCACCCAGCGCCGCGCCCGAACAGAACGAACCGCCCGCTCCGGTGAGAATGACCGCCCTTGCCCCGGCGTCGATTTCGGCCTGCAGCCGTCTCGGAATGTCCAGCGCCATCTGGCCGGTGAAGGCGTTCTTCTGCTCCGGGCGGTTGAGCGTCAGCCGGCAGACGCCATCCAGCCGTTCCACGATCAGGTCTTCATTGCTTGTCACGCCCGCTCCCGCCTGGTCCGCAGCATATCCATGCAGGCTGCAGCGATGCTTTACAAGGCTCCGACCATGGCCATAGTGGCGGCTGTTCCGCTTCAAGGGGAGAGCGACTTGTCCGGCAACTCTGGCGCCATCCAGGAATTCGACGTCCTCGTCGTCGGGGCCGGCTTCGGCGGCCTCGCGATGTTGCACAAGCTGCGCGACGAGCTTGGCTATCGCGTGCGCGTCATCGAGGCTGGATCGGGGCCCGGCGGCACCTGGTACTGGAACCGCTATCCGGGTGCGCGCTGCGATGTCGAGAGCCTGCAATATTCGATGTCGTTCTCAGACGAACTCCAGCAGGAGTGGGAGTGGACGGAACGCTTCGCCGCCCAGCCTGACATCCTCGCCTATGCCGAATTCGCGATTGAGCGTCTCGATATGGCCAAGGACATCGACTTCGGCCGGCGCGCGACATCGGCTGTCTTCGACGAGGAAGCAGGGAACTGGACGCTCGAAACCGACACCGGTGAAAGCTATCGCGCGCGCTGGCTTGTGATGGCCGCAGGGCCGCTCTCGACGCCGAACTTCCCCAGCTTTCCGGGGCTCGAAAACTTCAAGGGCGAGGTCTATCACTCCGGCGCCTGGCCCGCCGATCCGGTTAGCTTCATGGGCAAGCGGGTCGCGCAGATCGGCACCGGCAGTTCCGGCATCCAGATCGCGCCGATGATCGCGAAGGACGCCGACCAGCTCTACCTGATGCAGCGCACGGCCAGCCATACCGTGCCAGCGCGAAACCGCCCGCTTCGCCCAGGCGAGCAGGAGCAGATCAAGGCGCATTACAACGACTATCGGGCCAGCTGGAAGGAAACGATCGGCGCCACCCTGTGGAGCAGCATCGTTCCCGACGAGAAGATCGTCGCATACGAGAAATCCGCGCTGGAAGTCGGCGAGGAGGAGCGGCGCGCAGTGTTCGAACGCGCCTGGGCCTTTGGCGGCTATGCGCTCCATCGGGGGACCCTCTGGCCGTCTATCAGCGCCGTTACGTTAACGGAAGAGCTTGAGATTCATCAATCAATCAATCAATTGAACAGTTAGGTTTCTTTGTTTTATCCTGCACACATGGATTCATCGTCTCACGA
>CAYPFE010000220.1:0-5720 GCA_964409895.1 uncultured Novosphingobium sp. | reverse complement strand
GCGCGCTTGGTATCGACGAGGACCTCACCGAGGCGCTAGCCCTCGCACACGACATCGGCCATGCCCCTTTCGGCCATGCCGGCGAGGAGGCTCTGGACAACGCGCTCATTCGCGCCGGCGGTTTCAGCCACAATGCGCAGAGCCTGCGCACGTTGATGCGCCTGGAATCCCCCTATTGCGAACATGACGGGCTCAATCTGACCTGGGAGACCCTGGAAGGACTCGCCAAGCACAACGGTCCCGTGCCCGAGCCGAATTGGGCGCTTTGCGAACTCGATATGCGCTATCCGCTCGACCTGCTGACCTGGCCTTCGCTCGAGGCGCAGGTGGCGGCGATTTCCGATGACATCGCCTATGACAACCACGATATCGACGATGGTCTCAGGGCCGGCTTCCTCGATCTCGAGGAGCTGCTTGCCCAGGACCTGGTGGCCGACCGGTGGCGCGAGGTCGAACGGCAATTTCCGCGTGCGCCGATGGACCGCAAGCTCAGGGAGCTCATCCGCAGCCAGATCGGCGCGATGGTCAACGATGTGCTTGCGGAAACCGCCAGACGGGTGGAAGGGATGGAAAGCTCTTCGGACGTTCGCATGGCCGGGAGGATCAGCGCGTGTTTTTCGCCTGAACTCGAGGGCGTAGAACGCGGATTCAAGCGCTTCATGTATTCAAGGCTCTACAATCACCCCGACCAGATGGCGACGGCCGAACGCGCAAGAGCCGTCATTGCAGAGCTGTTTGCCGCCTTTTCGCAAGAGCCGGTGCTGATGGATGAGGAGTGGATCGGGACCCTGCCCAAGACCGAACCCGACCGCAGCCGTCACATCGCCGATTACATCGCCGGCATGACCGACCGCTACGCGATTCGCTGCCATAGCCAGATCTATGGCCGCACGCATGAAGATCTGTGTAATGTCTGATGTGGTCCGCATATGTATTGTCGGTTCGACGGGGCTGACAGGATATTCGCTGATCGAGCGAGCGGTCAGCCGGTCGGACGTGCGGATTGTCGGCGTCTCCAGGCGCGAAGTGGCTTTGCCCTATGGCGCGCGCATGGAGATGCTGCTTGCCGATCCGTCAGGCTGGCCCGACGCGATCGCTGCCTCCAACGCACAGGTGCTGGTTTGCGCTCTCGGCACGACCATGGCGAAGGTCGACAAGGACGAGGAAGCGTTTCGCGCGGTCGATCACGAGCTGGTGGTGTCATGCGCGAAGGCCGCCAAGGCGGCGGGTATCGAGCATTTCATCCTGATCTCGTCGGCGGGGGCGGACGTCCTTGCCAAGAGCTTTTACCTGCGCGTCAAGGGCGGCGTGGAAGAAGCGGTGAGCCGGGTACGATTTCGCCGTTTCGACATTTTGCGGCCTGGCCTGATCCGGGGGCCACGCAAGGAATCGCGGCCGCTGGAAAGACTGGCGATGTGGCTGAGCCCGCTCATCGACCTGTTCCTGCATGGCAAATACCGGAAATTCCGGTCCGTCCGCGTCGAAACGCTGTGCGATGCGATCTTCGCGCTTGCCAGGCAGAAGGCAGGCGGGCGTTTCATCCACGATCTCGACGCCATGCGCTACGTCATCAAACGGGTTGGGGATTAGTCTGCCCGGTTGGGTCGTCCATGCGTTGACTCGTTCAGAGGGCATGGCCAAGCTTCCAACCGTCGCTGACAGCGCGGGAGAGACCCGGCGATTCGGTCCTTGGACCGGTCATCGGGCGCCGAAGGAGCAACCGCCCCGGAAACTCTCAGGCAAAAGGACCGCGTTCCAGTCGATAGCGATACTCTGGAAAGTGCGTCGCCCGGCAGGGTGGGGCCGCCGAAGGTGTAACTCCGGACCCAAGCGCCGGGGGAAAGCTCTCAGGCTTCCGTGACAGAGGGGGCACCTGGCCAGATTGGCCGTGCCAGACTGTGCGGAGTTGTGCTTTGAGCGAATGTGCCGATCCCGAAACTGACGATGGAGCCGAGGCCGAGACCTGGGTGCTGCCGCTCGATGGCTGGCACCGCGAGCTCGGCGCGCGGATGGTCGAATTCGCGGGCTACTGGATGCCGGTCCAGTACGAGGGCATCATCGCTGAGCATCTGTGGACTCGCGAAAGCGCCGGGCTGTTCGATGTCAGCCATATGGGCCAGCTCACCGTGTCCGGCGAGGGCGCCGCCGAGGCGCTGGAAGCCCTGCTGCCGGGCGACATTTCGGCGCTGAAGCCTGGCCGGGTGCGCTACTCGCTGCTGCTGGCAGAGGACGGGGGAATCCTCGACGACCTCATGGTCACCAATGCCGGCGATCACCTCTACCTTGTCGTCAACGGCGCTACCAAATGGGACGACATCGCCTATCTGCGCGAGCATCTGCCGGACGAAATTACTCTCAATCATCTGGACGACGACGCGCTGCTGGCGCTGCAGGGGCCCAAGGCTGCCGTTGCTCTTGGCCGGCTCGGCCTGGTTCCCGATCCGGGCGATTTAAGATTCATGCAGGTGGGCGCTTGCCGGTGGGACGATGTTCCGCTCAGGGTCAGCCGCAGCGGCTACACCGGTGAGGACGGGTTCGAGATTTCGGTCCCGGCGGAACATGCCGCCGCGCTGGCCGAAGCGCTTTGCGGGCAGCCGGAAGTGAAGCCGATCGGCCTCGGCGCGCGCGATTCGCTGCGGCTTGAGGCCGGATTGCCGCTCTATGGACACGATCTCGATCCTCAAACCGATCCGGTGAGTGCCGATCTTGCCTTCGCGATCTCTAAGAAGCGCCGGGAGCAAGGCGGATTTCCGGGTGCGGAACGCATCCTGCAACTGCTTGCCGATGGCGCCCCGCGCCGCCGCATCGGTCTCGCGCTCGATGGCCGGATGGCCGCGCGCGAGGGCGCCGTGGTCTATTCGGGCGACAGCGAAGTCGGCGTCGTAACATCGGGCGGGTTTTCGCCGTCGCTGCAGCACCCGATCGCCATGGCCACTATCGACACCGCCAGCGCCGCCCATGGCGCCACTCTCGAAATCGAGATGCGCGGCAAGCGGCTCGACGCGCGGGTCGTGCCGATGCCCTTCGTCCCCCACCGCTATCACCGCTGAGGAGCCACGTGCATGAGCCGTTATTTCACCAAGGACCACGAATGGATCGAAGTCGATGGCCACACCGGCACGGTCGGCATTACCGATTACGCGCAGGGCCAGCTGGGCGACATCACCTTCGTCGAACTGCCCGGCGAGGGCAGCGCGGTGAAGCAGGGTGATTCGGTTTCAGTGGTCGACTCGGTCAAGGCTGCCTCCGACATCTACACGCCGGTTTCGGGAACGGTGACCGAGGTCAACGGCGACCTGGATGAGCAGCCCGAACTGGTCAACAGCGAGGCGGAAAGCGGCGGTTGGCTGTTCCGCATCGCGATTGCCGATGCGAACGAACTGGGCAGCCTGATGGATAGAGCGGCCTACGACGCCTATGTGGCGGGGCTTTGATCACCATGCGCTACCTTCCCCTTACCGCTGCCGACCGCGCCGAAATGCTGGATTTCCTGGGCGCGTCGTCGATCGACGACCTGTTCACAGACGTACCTGAGGAAGCCCGGCTTTCGGGTCCCATCGCCGGCCTGCCATCGCATGCCAGCGAAATGGCGGTGGAACGCCACATGAGTGCACTGGCCGCGAAGAACCTCTCCGCGGGTTCGGCGCCGTTCTTCCTGGGCGCTGGGGCCTACCGTCACCATGTCCCGGCCTCGGTCGATCACCTCATCCAGCGCGGCGAATTCCTAACCGCCTATACGCCCTATCAGCCCGAGATCGCGCAGGGCACGCTGCAGGTGCTGTTCGAGTTCCAGACGCAGGTCGCCAGGTTGTTCGGGACCGATATCGCCAACGCCTCGATGTACGATGGCTCGACCGCCTGCTGGGAAGCGATCCTGATGGCCGGGCGCATTACCCGCCGTTCCCGCGTGATCCTGTCCTCGGGGCTGCATCCGCATTACGCCAGCGTCAACCGGACGCTGGCGCATTTCACCGGCGATGTCATCGAGGGGCGGGCGCCCACGCTTGAAGGGAAAGCCGACGATCAGGCCGTCATCGATTCCATCGACGAAGCAACTTCCTGCGTCGTGGTGCAGTATCCGGATATCCTCGGCCGCATTCCCGATCTCGCGCAGATCGCCGAGGCCGCGCATGCGAAGGACGCGCTGCTGATCGCTGTCGTCACCGAACCGGTCGCGCTCGGGCTGATCGAGGCGCCAGGCAATCTGGGTGCCGACATCGTCGTCGGCGAGGGCCAGTCGCTCGGCGTCGGGCTGCAATTCGGCGGGCCCTATCTCGGCCTGTTCGGCTGCCGCGAGAAATTCGTGCGCCAGATGCCGGGAAGGCTCTGTGGACAAACTGTGGACGCGGACGGGAAAAGAGGCTTCGTGCTGACCCTGTCGACCCGCGAACAGCATATCCGCCGCGAGAAGGCGACGAGCAATATCTGCACGAATTCAGGCCTTTGCGCTCTTGCATTCAGCATTCATATGACCCTGCTGGGCGGCGAGGGCCTGGCCAGGCTGGCCCGGATTAATCACGCCCGGGCCCAGCGCATGGTCGAACGGCTGACGGAAGTGCCGGGCGTGCGCTGCCTCAACGATGCATGGTTCAACGAGGTGACGCTGGTGTTACCCAAGCCGGCGCGCGACGTCGTCCGGTCGCTCGCGGATCGCGGCTTGCTGGGTGGGGTCGCGCTCGAACGACTGTTCCCGGGAGTGCCGGAGCTTGCAAACGGTCTGCTTGTAACCGCGACCGAAACAGTGACGGACGAGGATATCGAGACCTTCGCCGCCGAACTGGCCAAGGAGCTAGAAGGAGTGCTGGCATGAACGCGCATAATCCAGCCGGCTGGCGGCCGTCTCTTGGCGAGTCAGGGGGAGACGGCGACAAGCCGGTGACCAGCAGCGGAGACCGGGGGCTGATGCTCGAGGAGCCGCTCAGCTTCGAGATCGGTTCTCCGGATAAGTGCGGCGTCGATCTCGTCGAGGCGGATGCCGCCCCGCTCGCCTCGCTGGCAGGCCATCTGCGGGCCGAGGCGCCGGCCTTGCCCGGCCTCACCGAACCGGAGGCGGTGCGTCATTACACGCGGCTGTCGCGCCAGAATTACGGCATTGACCTCGGCCCGTTCCCGCTCGGCTCCTGCACGATGAAGCACAATCCTCGGCTTAACGAGAAGGTCGCACGCCTGCCCGGATTTGCGGATGTTCACCCGCTCCAGCCGCAGGAAACCGTCGTTGGGGCAATCGAGGTGATCGAACAGCTGGGCGGCTGGCTGGTGAGCCTGTCGGGGATGAACGCGGTCGCCATGTCCCCCAAGGCCGGCGCCCACGGCGAGCTTTGCGGCTTGCTGTGCATCCGTGCCGCACATGAAGCGAACGGCGAGCCGCGCGAGATCGTACTGGTGCCTGAAAGCGCGCATGGCACCAACCCGGCTACGGCAGCCTTCGCCGGCTACAAGGTGGAGAGCATTCCGGCCAACGCAGACGGTAGGGTCGACTTCGAAGCGCTGAAGGTGCGGCTGGGACCCGATGTCGCCGGCGTGATGATCACCAATCCCAATACCTGCGGGCTGTTCGAGCGCGACATGAAGGCGATCGCCGACGCCGTCCATGCAGTCGGCGGCTATGTCTATTGCGACGGAGCCAATTTCAACGCGATCGTCGGCAAGGTCCGGCCCGGCGACCTTGGCATCGATGCCATGCATATCAACCTGCACAAGACCTTTTCGACCCCGCACGG
>CAYPFE010000219.1:0-5730 GCA_964409895.1 uncultured Novosphingobium sp. | reverse complement strand
CTTCCGACTATGGAACGGCGGGCCCCAAGAGGCAAGGTCAGAGGGGGACCATTGTCCGCATATCCGCGGTGCCGCGTACTTCGGCGACAATCTTTTCGGCATCGGCGAGGCATTGCCGGCACTGTGGTTCGAATCCCAGCGAGATATACAGCATTTCCGCGTCGCCATGCAGCGAGCGTGCGGCTTCGCGCAGCTCCGATTCGCGAATGGCATTGCAGATGCACACGTACATATGCGGTCCTCTCGTGACCGCTATATAGGTAATTGCGAGTGGATCGCAATAAGATTCAGATTTTGAACCTCAGGAGCCGCCATTCGGTAGCCGATCGCCACAGCCATTCCAGCGGACCGCGCCGGAATTGCCTCAGCCAGGGCTCGCTCCACGCCAGCATCAGTGTCCAGCCGAGCAGGACGTAGAGCCATTGCGCCGCATGACCCGCCGTGCCGAACAATCCGAGGCCCCAGCCATAGAAGATACCGGTCATTACCAATGAGGTGCCGATATAGTTGCTGAAGGCGGTCCGGCCAGCTGCTGTCAGGCGCCGGCCGACAAGCGTCAGCGAAAGCCTGGGGGTGGCGAGCACCAGCAATGCCGCATAGCCGAGCGCCATCAGCAAGTGCGGGATAGCAAGCCAGTAGAAGAAAGCCGATTCCATCGCGCGCGTCGGAAAATTGTGTAGCCATGCCCAGGCGAGCACGAGGGCGGTGAGGGCAAGTCCGCCCAGCGTTCCCCAGATGCCGAGCGCCACCATCCGGCTCCGCTTCCACGCGCCTGCGAAGAAGCCACTCTGTAACAGCACCATGCCCAGCAGCATCAGCGGCAGGGTCTCGCCGATGGACGAGATCACGCCCGTGAAGGGCTCCAACGTCTGCTCGAGGAACTGATTGCGGGCATGGTCCAGGAACCCTCCCTTGGAGATCGCCGTTTCCTCTTCCACGTTCGCGGCAACCGCGGCTTCGAAGACGTCATAATCATCCACCTGGGCGATTGTGGCTGCGTCGTCCAGCACCGCCTGTTCGGCGATCACGGTTGCCGCATCGAGCGCGGTGCCCATGAAGTGCCAGATCGTGAAGATGCCGAGCGCCGTCACCGTGAGCGTCCTCAGGCTGAGCTCGCGCATCATCAGCGCGATCACCCCGCACACCGCATAAAGAAACAGGATATCCCCCCACCACAGCAGGTAGAAATGCGCGAGGCCGAACAGCGCCAGCCAGAACAGCCGGCGCAGCTGCAACAGGTCGCCAAAGTCTCCGCGCTCTTCGGCCCGCTCGGTGAACAGGACGAGGCTGGCTCCGAACAGGATCGTGAACAGTGCCCGCATCTTGCCTTCGAAGAACAAGAATTTGACGCCGAAGGCGATCTCGTCGGCGAATGTGCCGGGCTCGGGCAGATGCGGATTGGCGACCCCGGCACTGGGGCCTGAAAATCCCGCAATGTTGATCGCGAGAATTCCGAGAACGGCGACGCCCCGGATCAGGTCGAGCGAAGCGACCCGCTCCGGTGCGCCGGGTGGCAAGCGATCAGTCCTTCACCACCAGGCAGGCGTGACCGGCGGCCTTGAGCTTGCCGCATGCCGAAGTGGCCTGTGCCTCGCTGGCGAAGCCGCCCGCCTGCAGCTTGGTCAGCTGGCCTGCCGGGACGAGTATCTTGCGTTTTCCGGCGAGTTCGCTGCGGGAACCGATCTGTGACCACAGCCGCTCGGCATTGCCGCGCACGCCGAAAGCACCAAGCTGGACGCGCCACGGTCCTTGTGGTGCGGCGGCAGGCGCAGGCCGGGGAGCGGGAGCCGGCTTCGCGATCGAGGCGGGTGCCGGTGCGGGCGACGGTGGCTGAGCAACCGGACCGGGCGCCGGCGGAGGAACCTCGATCCAGCCTTTGGGGCTTGGCGTGGTCACGGCGGGCGGAGAGGGCGGCAAGGTGAAATCCGCTCCGGCCGTTGCTGGGCTAGCGGTCGCTGGCGGTCTGGGCGGCGTACCAAGGTCGCGCGCCGCTGCTTCGCTCGCCTGCAGGGTATTGGCCTTGACCCTGAGTTCCGCCGCCAACGGAACGCTCGCCTGGCGCTGTTCGAGCGGGATGAATTCGTCCATCTGTTTGAGCGCCGGGATCGCCTGTGGCAGCCCCGCCTGATGCGCCAGGCTTACCAGGGCGTAGCCGCGGACCCAGTCCTTGGGTGCGACGTCGCCATTAAAATGCGCAAGGCCGAGAATATATTGCGCGCGCGGATCGCCCCGGTCCGAGGCTGCAATGATGTAGGGCATGGCATTGGCGCGCTCACCGCGCTGGAAGAGCAGCAATCCGTAATTGTCGGCAGCCTGCAGGTGCCCTTTGTCGGCGGCCATCCGGTATTGGGTTTCGGCCTTGGCAAGATCCTGTTCCACCCCGCGGCCAAGCTTGTAAGCCTGTGCGAGGTTGAATTGCGCGTCGGGATCGCCCCGCTGTGCCGGTCCCTGCCATTCCCCGATGGCTGCCTTGTAATCTCCGGCAGCCCAGGCGTCGACTCCTGCCTTTACGTCGGCCAACGCAGCGCTTGAGGCCAGAAAAATTGCGCCGACGGCCAGAAAAGACCCGAAATTTCTGCTCGATTCCATGACAACCAACAGTCCTACCTCCTGATCCGGCCGGGTTACCGTTCCGATCCCGACAGCATCGCATCAGGCGCAATGATCGCCGGGGAAGTCCCGCAGAGAATATCTAACTGACATAGTGAACCGGATATTAGCAAAGGATTTATCGGGCTTATCCTCCGGTAAGAAACGCCGAATTCCCGCCGTCTTAACCGAAAAATAGGAACGATCTGCGATTTCAGTCACGAACACTTTTTATCCAGACGCTTTTTTCGGGGGACTGGCTTTGCGCGTACTGGCAATGGCATCGCAAAAGGGTGGATCGGGCAAAACGACCCTGTCCGGACATCTCGCCGTTCAGGCCCAAAGGGCCGGAGCGGGACCTGTCGTCCTGATCGACATCGATCCTCAGGGGTCGTTGGCCGATTGGTGGAACGAAAGGGAGGCCGAACTGCCGGCCTTTGCCCAGACTACCGTGGCACGGCTTGCCAGCGACCTTCAGGTCCTGCGCGAGCAGGGCTTCAAGCTCGCCGTGATCGATACACCGCCGGCTATCACCATGGCGATCCAGAGCGTGATCGCCGTCGCCGAGCTGATCGTCGTCCCGACCAGGCCCAGCCCGCACGACCTTCGTGCGGTGGGTGCGACCGTCGATCTGTGCGACCGCGCCGGCAAGCCGCTGATCTTCGTGGTCAACGCGGCCACTCCCAAGGCACGAATCACCGCCGAAGCCGCCGTCGCGCTTTCGCAGCACGGCACCGTTGCACCGATCACGTTGCATCACCGTACCGATTTTGCTGCCTCGATGATCGATGGCAGGACAGTCATGGAAGTCGATCCTGAAGGCCGTTCGGCCCAGGAAGTGATCGCCTTGTGGAATTACATTGCGGACCGGCTCGAAAAGAATTTCCGCCGCACTGTATTCGCGGCGCCCGCCAGCCCGTCGATGCTGCCTGGCGCGAGCCGTCCGGTCGGCGGTTTCGGCCGCAGGGTCGCCGGTTCGTAAGGGGGCGTCCGGAATGAGCGACGCCAAGCCTCTTGCAACGCTGACACCGACGCTGCTGGCCCGCAAGGGTGGAGCCAAGCCGGCGATGCGACCGCAGCTTCAGCCACTGGCCGAATTTCACGAAGCCACAGCGCGCGAGATGAAAGACGATCTCGGCTGGAACGACATGGGTCCCGAGTTTTCCGAAGAGGATGAGGGCGCCGAAGTCGTATCTATTGCCGCCGATCGCTCGCGGGACAAAAAGTCTGCGGTCGTGCCGCTTGTGGTTCAGCAGCAGGCCGGGCTGTCCCGCAAGGTGGTATCGGATTTGCGCAGCTCTGCCCTGCCCAAGGGCCGCCGCGCCGCATTCACGCTGCGGCTCGATACCGACAGACATCTCAAGCTGAGGCTCGCCAGCGCGGTTCTCGGCCGTTCCGCTCAAGACATAGTGACCGAGGCGCTCGACATGCACATTGCCGCCTTGGACGACATCGAAGCACTCGCCGGCACGATCCGCGAAGGCCGCTGATACAGTGAATAGGGGAAGACAGACCATGTACAGGAATTCCGAGAACCGGTTGAACTTCCAATATGCCCTTGGCACGGCGCTTGCCGCCAGCCTGCTTGCGGGCTGCGCCGGGGGCAATCCCATGGCCAAGGTTCACTCGAGCTCTGCGGTGGCTGCGTCGGCGGACTATGCCAACGACAAGGCGGTCGCCAAGGTCGAGAAGGCGGTTGCCAAGCAGCCGCAGGACGCCTCGCTGCGCGTTGAGTTGGCGAGCGCCTATCTAGGCGCGGGCCGATTCGAATCGGCGGCGACTACGTTTGCGGACGCCATCGCGCTCGGCGACAATTCGCCGCGAACGGCACTGAGCCTGGCGCTCGCCTACATCGGCACTGGCCGTAACAGTGAAGCGACCGTGCTGCTCGAGAAATGGCGCGATTCGATCCCCGCCAGTGACTTCGGTCTTGCGATCGCCATTGCCGGGAATTCCAGCCGCGGTGTTGCGATCCTCTCGGACGAAGTGCGCAGCGGCAACGAAGACGTCAAGCTGCGTCAGAACCTTGCCTATGCCTATGCGCTCGACGGCCGCTGGCTCGAAGCGCGGCTGCTGGCTGCACAGGACCTCCCCGCCGACCAGCTCGATGCTCGCATGTCGAGTTGGGCGACTCAGGGCGGTCCCCAGGATTACAACAGGCGCGTTGCCGGATTGCTTGGCGCTCCGGTTCGCGCGGATTCAGGACAGCCGCTGTTCCTTGCATTGAACAGGGCCGATCCGGAGCCTGCTCCTGCGCTGGCCGTCATGACCGAATCGGAACCGGCACGTGAAGTCGATCCGGATCGCGAGCTGCCCCCCATCGACGAGGGCGAGAGTTTCTGGGGCACCGAGCCCAAGGATCCGGCACCGCTGCTTCCCAAAGTTGCCAGCCAGGCCGCAGCCCGTCCCGATCCCGATCCTGCCGGACCGATCGATCCGCGTCCTTCCGCCGGCGAACAGATTTCGGCGATCACCAGAATGGAGCCCGTTGCGGAAAGCGCCGACGCCAAGTTGCCGGCTCGCTATGTCTCGCGTCCGGTCGTTCAGCCTGCACCTGCCGGGTCCCGGCCTGTTGCGGCCGCCGTGCCGTCGTCACCGGTTAAGGCTGTTCGCTCGGCCTCCGGTGGTGAGGCCTATCGCGTGCAGCTGGGACTCTTCGCATCGGCTGCAAGCGCGGATCGCGCCATTGAGATCTACAAGCGCCGCTACCCTAGTCTCAGGCAAGAGGACATGCGCATCACACAGGCGATCGTGCGTGGCAAGAAGTACTGGCGGGTTGCGGTTGCCGGTTACGACAGGGGCTCGGCCCGCGCCATGTGCTCGGACGTGAAAGGCAGTGGACACGGCTGCATCGCCTATGCCGAAGCTCGCCCGCTTCCGGGCGCTCTTCCGCAGAGGGCCGGCAGCGGTCCGATGCGCGCGCGCCGCTAAGAAAACGAATTCAAGCAAAAAACATCCTGCGCAAACAACTTTACCCCCTCCCTCGCGGAGGGGGTTCTATTTTGCGCCGATCCTTGCACCGCCCTTGAACAGGGCGAGAGCCCGGCCCTGCACCGGTTGCTTGTCGAACGGAGTGTTGCCCGCACTGGCCGCCATCCTCGAGGAATCGAGGATCCCCGCCATCCCGATGACGCGGTGCTT
>CAYPFE010000218.1:0-5780 GCA_964409895.1 uncultured Novosphingobium sp. | reverse complement strand
CGGCACCCACCTCGCGCTTGGCGTGCGCAATGACCGCGCGTCGGACAGCGCCGGCAAGCAGGGTTCGGCAAACGCCTATTACCGGCTGCTTTCTCTGCTTGGCATCAGGATCATCGAGAACCACGCCGATTTCCGGCTGATGTCGAAAACCGCGCTAGACGCGTTGCTGCAATACCGGGAGGTTAACCTGTTCCTGCGCGGGCTGATCCCGACGCTTGGTTTCCCCGTCGCGCTGATCCCTTACAAACGGCAGGCACGCACTGCTGGCGAAACCAAATACACGCTGCGCAAGATGATCCGGCTGGCACTCGACGGCATCACCTCGTTCACGGTCATGCCGCTCAGGATCATCGCGCTGACGGGAGCGGTGCTATTCGCAGGGACGATGCTGACGACCTTGGTGTTTCTCTACAACTATTTCTTCCACTCCGCCGCCATGGTGCCGGGCTGGGCATCGACGGTGCTGCCGATGCTGTTCCTCGGCGGTGTGCAGCTGCTGTCGATCGGCGTGCTCGGCGAATATGTCGGCAAGATCTATCTCGAAACGAAGCAGCGCCCGCGCTTCATCATCCAGCAGACGACCTCGCAGGCACTCTCGGCCAACGCTGCGGCGGAAGCTCAGCGGGCGCTCGCCAGCGGCGCCTGAGGCGGAATTGTCACTCCGGTACCGGCCCGTCGCTGCCGCAGCGATGCAGCAGCCGCGGCCGGTCGCCGTAATCGAATGTCGCTAAATGCTGTGTGGCGGCGTTGTCCCAGATGACGAAGTCGCCCTGCTGCCAGCTATGGGTGAAGCGAAAGCGCTCGTCGGTGACATGCGCCCATAATTGTTCGAGCAACGCGCGGCTGCGCTCTGGCTCCAGCCCCTCGAGCCATTCGGAATAGCTCTCGTTGACATAGAGCAGCTTGCGTCCGGTGATCGGATGGGTGCGCACCGCCGGGTGGAGGTGGAACATGTTGTCGGTCTTCTGGATGTCCCTGCCGCGCGTCAGGATTCCGCGAACCCTGAACTGCTCGATGTGGAAGGCATAGTTCTGGCAGACGCGCTTGCCGGCGAGTTCCTGCTTGATCGCATCATCCAGCGCCTCGTAGGCGGCGATGGTGCTGGTCCAGTGCGTATCGCCATAGGCTCTGCCATCCTCACGCAACGGTATCTCCAGAGCGAACAGGCTGACGAACAGCTCGGGTTTCGGGAAGGAGCAGGTGTCGGTGTGCCACATCAACCCGGCGTCATCGATGCCGATCGGCTTGCCGTCCCGCTTGATGTTGGAGATCACCTGCATCTCTGGATGGCCACCGACGGCGAACGGCGTGGCGATGCCGAGTGGCGGACGCATGCCGAAGAGCCGGTCCATGAAGGCGAACTGGTCGTCGGGCGTAAGCGACTGCCCGCGCAGCACCACCACCGAATGGCGCAGCAGTGCGTCGCGGATGGCCATGAGGCCGCGCTCGCTCAGCCCCGGCCCGGCATCGACGCCCTCGACAGTGGCACCGAGCGCGGCGCCGGATGGCGTGACCGTAATGCCGTCGCCCCGCATCGGCGCCTGTCAGCCCGGCTGGCGCTGGCGCAGCAAGTGCCCCGGCAGCGCGCCGCTGTGCTTGTTGTTCTCGATCGTCACCTCGCCACTTACGATGGTGGCGAGGATGCCGTCTGCCCGCTGCTCGAAACGGCGAGCACCCGTCGGCAGGTCAGAGAGCAGCTGCGGCATGGATGGACCGATACGCTGCGGATCGAAGATATTGATGTCGGCGACCATCCCCTCACGCAGCAGCCCCCGATCCTGCAGCCCCCATGCCGTCGCGGGCGCCAGCGTGATCATCCGCACTGCTTCCTCCAGCGAAAATTCCTGCCGGTTCCGCACCCAGTGAGCGAGCAGATGCGTCTGGATCGAGCTGTCCATGATCTGGGTGACATGCGCGCCTGAGTCCGAGAAGGTCATGACGCAGCGCGGGTGCTTCATCACCGCCAGCACGTCTTCTTCCGCCCATTGCAGCGCCTGCTGCATGTAGAGCTGTTTCAGCTCCGTCTCGATCGCGAGGTCGAGCAGCAGTTCGATCGGATGGCAGCCGCGCTGCGCCGCCAACTCCGCCACGGTCGGGTTGGGCGGAATCGGGCTTTGCAGCACTGTCCAGGTGTTGAAATCGGGCTTGTAGAGCCCGTCCGCCCCCTGCGCGGGAGGGAATTCGGCGTCCTTCACCGATTCGACCATCCTTGCGCGCACGTCGGGATCCGCCAGCGCCCGCAGCTGGTCCGATGCGGGCAGGCTGCGCACCTTCTGCCACTCAGGATGCCAGTCATAGGGCATGCGCGTTTCGAAGGACTGGATGAAGGAGATACCGCGGCTGTGGCTCATACCGATCATCCGCGCACCCTGGGCGGCAGCGCGATCGAGCAGCCCGCATTCCTCTTCGCGCGAATCGGGTGTCGGCAGCACGCCGAAGGTCATGGTCACGCCGGTATCGACCGCGAAGTCGAGCAATTCGTCATAGGCGCGGCGGCGCGCTTCCGGATCGCGCGAACGCGCGCCGTTCGGGAGCGCGAGTTCGAAGATGCCCTGCGAACACTTGCCCATCGTCGTGACGAGATGGCGCAGTTCGTCCTGCGACGCCTGGCGCGAAGCGACCGGTCGGTCGTCGGAGGTGTTGTGTGCGCCTGACAGCGAAGTGGTGAGACCGAAAGCACCGGCCGCCAGTGCATCCCTGAGTTCGGCTTCCATCGCCGCGAGTTCGTCCGCGGATGCCTCACGCTCGAAGGCGGCTTCGCCCATGGCGAAGGTCCTGAGCGGCGAATGGCCGATGTTGGACACATAGTTGATGCCCTTGGGCAGCGCGTCGACCGCGTCCATATATTCGCGGAAATGCGACCAGCGCCACTCGATGCCCGCCTGCATCGCCTCGCCCGAAATGTCCTCGGCGCGTTCAAGATTTCGGATGACTAGCGGGCTTTGCTCCTTCGAAGCGGGGGCCAGCGTAAAGCCGCAATTGCCCATCACCGCGGTGGTCACGCCCTGCCAGCAGGACGACGCGCCGAGCGGATCCCAGAACAGCTGGGCATCGAAATGGGTGTGTCCGTCGACGAAGCCCGGGGTGACGGCATGTCCCTCGGCGTCGATCCTGCGTTCGGTCCCCTGCCCCTTGAGCCTACCGATCGCGGCGATCCTGCCGTCCTTAACACCAACGTCCGCCCGGTAGCTCGCCAGCCCCGAGCCATCGACCACCGTGCCGCCCTCGATCAGCAGATCGTACATTGCGCTCTCCCGTGTCTGCTTGTTGCGCACGAACATAGCAGATGCCGATGGGGAATCAGAGAGGGGCTTTTGGGTTCCCACCCAAGCAACTTGGTGTAAGACCCCCGCGCAAACGGAGGGGAAGAAATGGCAACCCAGCACGCACTCGTAACCGGCGCCCACGGCATCGTCGGGCTGAACCTCGTGCAGGAGCTGGCGACGCGCGACGACTGGCAGGTCACCGCCAGCGGTCGGCGCGACGGCCTGCCGGTAGACGGCGTCGATTACGTCGCTGCCGATCTTACCGACGCCGAGGGGCTCGCCGAGGCGCTCGCCGGTTGCGGATCGGTGACTCACCTGTTCTTCGGCGCCTTCCGATACAATTCCGATCCCTACGAGGAAATCGCGGTCAACATGGCGATCCTCGAGAACACGCTCGATGCGCTCAAGGCGGCCGGCGCGAAGCTGCAACGCGTCGTCAACTACCAGGGCGGCAAGGCCTATGGCGCGCTGTTCGGTGACGCTCGTTCGCCCGCGCGCGAAACCGATCCGCGCGTGCCCGGTCCGCTGTTCTACTACGACCAGGAAGACATGCTCTACGAGCGCGGCGCCAGGGAAGGTTTTGCGACCACGATCCTGCGGCCCGACTACATCCAGGGTATCGGCCTCGGCAGTTATGTCAGCATCGTCAACACGCTTGCCGCCTATGGCACGGTCTGCGCCGCTCTCGGCCAGCCGCTCTATTTCCCCGGCGGCCATGACGCCTTTCACGCGCTGTTCCAGATGACCGACGCCCGCCTGCTCGCGCGCGGCACGATCTGGGCGGCCGGGGAGCCGCATTCGGACAACGCGCTCTACAACATCACCAACGGCGACCTGTTCCGCTGGGCCAATGTCTGGGACCGGGTGGCGGACTATTTCGGCGTCCCTGCCGGCCGGCCGCTCAACATGGACATGGGCCTGTTCATGCGCGGCCACCATGAGCTTTGGGCAGAACTAAAGCAGAAGCACGACCTCGTCCTCGACCTCTCCGACATACAGGACTGGTCGCAGGGCTATATCCTCAGCTCCAGCCTCGAGATGCACTCCAGCACGATCCGCATCCGCCAGGCGGGATTTCACGACTGCCTCGACACCGAAGACCGGCTGTTCGAACTGTTCGACGAGATGAAGGCGCGGAAATACATTCCGTGAGGCGAGCGGGGGTTACGCAAGCCCTCAGGCGATGATCGGAAATCCTTCGTCCGGGAAGGTGCCGAAAGGCGTCATATCGTGCGCGGCGGGATCGAAAGCCTCGGGCGGTCCGCCGTTCCATCGCACGTCAGCGGGCTGGGGCAGGACGAGGTAGGCCCAGCGTGGTCGATCCAGCATGTTCGCACCGGCGCCATGCACGGTCATGTGGGTGTGCACGGTGATGTCGCCGAGCTCGTAGGTGATCGGATCGCTCATCTCGAGTTCGTTGAGCTCGGGCCAGACCTCGCGGATGTCCTTGCCATCATAGGCGGAGTAATTGCCCAGGACGCCGAGCCTGTGCGAACCGTTGATGAAGCTCATCGTGCCGGCCTCGGGCCCGTAGGCCTCTAGCGGCATCCAAAAGGTCATGCCGCCGGAGCGGTCGACGCAGAAGGTGATGAAGTCCTGGTGGAAGCTGGTCGGGCCGTTGCCCTGGTTCTTCGTCTGCTTGCCGCTCGGCAGCTTGGGCGCGAAGAATTCATTGAACAGCCGCACCCCCTCGCCCGATTGGCGGTCCATCAGCGCCTTGGCCGCCTGGCCGATTCCGGAAAAGACCGGTCGGATTCCGGGGTCGGCATAACCGTTACCCAGCTGTGCATTGAAATAGGGCTGGTCGATACCATAGGGCGGGTTGGAATCGCCGTCCTCACCCATGATGCCGATGGCCTTGGCCAGCATCTTTTCCAGCATCGACGGATCGATGAAGCGCTTGAGCTGGACCCAGCCCTTTTCCTTGTAATGCGCCACTTCCTCCGCGGTCACCGCGCGGCAGGGCGAAATCTCGGTCGTTGCCATGTCTGCTTCCTCGTTGGGTGGCGCATGAAATTGCAGTCCGCGCCCCTGTAATCCTTGATCTGTGTCAGCCGCCTAATTCAACCCAGCGTGCGGATCGGGTCTGTGCCGTCCCAATTCTCGGACGCCGAGCGGATGGTGCCGAAGACCTGTTCGGCAATCGGGTTGGCGGTCACCAGCTCGGTCATGAAGCCGAGCTGCGGCGACGTGTCGATATAGCAGGTCTTCGCCCCCATCATCAGCCCTTCGAAGGCGACTTCGCAGCCCGCAGCGACATAGGCGTCGCGCTGCGCTTCATAGTCGGTGCAATAGAGCCCAGTATGGTGGAAGCCGCCCTTGCCGAAGGGAAAGAGGTCGCTCCAGATGCCGGGATCGTCGCCGGTCGGCTGGACCAGCTCGATCTGGGTGTCGCCGAACTGGCCCATCGATGCCTTCATCGGCTGGATGTCCATCGGTTGCCCGCGATAGTTGCTGTCGGTGAAGCTCACCGTGTCGAACACGAAAAACGGGCCAGCACCTGCAGTTTTGATA
>CAYPFE010000217.1:0-5782 GCA_964409895.1 uncultured Novosphingobium sp. | reverse complement strand
TTGAAACTGCACTGCCGTGCCGTGCAGCCGGTGGACGGTGCGGTCGCGGATGCGCGGCGAGAGGCCACAGCCCCAGGCGAGGTAGGGGATGCTCTCGCGGCAGAAGGCGGGCCGCGCCAGCGTGAAGAGCTCCTTGGTGGGGAACATCGAGATGGCGACCACCGCGCTGACGGCGCCGACCGCCACTAGGCAGCTCTTGTCGAGGGCGGCGTGGCGGTGGATCTCGTGGGGCCGGTGCAGCGCCAGCGAGGCCGCGTTCTGCAGCCGCGCCGCGATCAACGCAATGGGCTATGGCGGGCACATCATCAACATCTCGTCGGAGAGCAAGGAGGACTATTACCCGCACCACACGGTCTACCAGTCGACCAAGGGCGGGATCGAAACTCTGTCCAAGCACCTTGCCATCGAACTTCGGCCCAAGGGCATCCGCGTGACCGTGGCGCGTGCCGGTCCAATGTACGACGAGAACCAGAAAATGCAGGCCGCCCCCGATGTCGCCGCTGCCTTCTACCAGGCCTGTGTCGAATGCGGGATCGACCTGTCGCAGCGGCCGGTTTCGCATTTCCAGTCGATCATGTGGGTGTTCCGAAGCCTCGTCGACATGCCCGCCGACATGCATGTCGACATGGTCAACATGATGGCGCGCCATCCCAGCGAAGAGGCGTTCAAGCGCTATTGACGCAGCAGCCTGTGTACCGTCCGCTTGCCCTCAGAAATTAATGCGCTAAGCGTGTTTCATTGTCGTGCAGGCCGGCTGGCCGGGGGAACAGGACAAAGATGGAAAACAATCTATACCAACCGGTGCTCGGGCCCGATCTCGTCGCAAGGGCGTTGAGCCAGGATCTCGACCGGCCGGTGCTGGTGATGGACGGCGGCGGGGAGGTGACCGCGGGTCAGCTGCGCGACCAGATCAGCCGGTACCAGCAGGTTCTCGAAGGGCTGTCGCCGCGCCCGAAGCGGGTTGCGGTGCTCTCGAAGAACCGCGTCGAGGTGCCTGCGGTGACGACAGCGCTGAGCTTTGCCTCTTTCGCCGCGACGCCGCTGCACCCGATGGGCTCGATCGACGACTACCTCTATGTGATCGACGATGCCGAAGTCGACCTGCTGATTTATGACGCCGACAATTTCGAGGAGATGGCGGCGCAATTGCAGGAGCGCGCACTCCGGCTGAAGCACTTCCTTGCGATCGGGCCGGGCGGGACGGGCGCCTCGCTGGACGAACTGGCCGCGAACCACGCGCCGCAAGGCCTGGTGGCACCGGTGGTCGACGATCCGGACTCGCTCGCCCGCATCGCCTATTCGGGCGGCACGACCGGCAAGCCCAAGGGCATCATCGTCACTCATCGCGGCATTGCCACTTCTGTGCAGATCATGCTGTCCGAATGGGAGTGGCCCGACGATATCCGCCACCTGATCTGCGCGCCGCTCAGCCATGCCGGGGCATCGGTCCTGACGCCGATCCTGGTGCGCGGCGGCTCGATGGTGGTCCAGCCCGGTTTCAATCCGGTTGCGTTCATGCAGGCGGTCGAGAAATATCGCATCACCTCGGTGCTGATGGTGCCGACAATGGTGCTCGCGCTGCTGGACAGCCCAAGCTTCGGCGAATTCGATCTCTCAAGCCTCGAAGTGATTTTCTACGGCGCCTCGGCCTTTCCCGCCGCGCGGCTTGCCGAAGCCATCGAGAAGCTCGGGCCGATCTTCTTCCAGTTCTATGGCCAGGCCGAAGCGCCAATGTCGGTGACGCTGCTCAGGAAGGCCGAGCACGACGTGAGCGATCCCTTGCGCATCGCCGGTTGCGGCAGGCCGAGCCCGTGGTGCCACGTCAAGCTGCTCGATGACGACTGCAACGAGGTACCCGATGGCGAGCCCGGCGAAATCTGCGTGCGCGGACCGTTGCTGATGGGCGGCTATCTCAACAAGCCGGAGGAAACCGCCAAGGCTTTCGAAGGCGGCTGGCTCCACACCGGCGATGTTGCAATCAAGAATCCCGCGGACGGCTTCATGCGGATCGTCGACCGCAAGAAAGACATGATCGTCACTGGCGGATTCAACGTGTTTGCCCGCGAGGTCGAGGATGTGCTGGCGACGCATCCGGCGGTCAAGCAGGTCGCGGTGATCGGCGTGCCGGACCCGAAATGGGGAGAGGCGGTGAAGGCGGTGGTGGTGTGCGATCCGGTGGTGGAAGTCGCGGAAGCGGACCTGATCGCTCTGGTGAAGGCGGTGAAGGGCCGGCATCAGGCACCCAAGACGGTCGATTTCGTCGACTCCATCCCGCTTTCACCGGTCGGCAAGCCTGACAAGAAAGCGCTCAAGGCCCGCTACGTCGCGTGAACGCGACTGTCGCCTCGGATGGGATGAAGCCGGGCGCTGCTGCCGAGTGGAAGCGCAACTGGGGTGTTGTCCTGTCCGGCGCGCTCGGAATCGGGCTCGCCTCGCTCACGATCTATTCCAGCGGGGCCTTTATCGAACCGATCGAGGCGGAGTTCGGCTGGAGCCGCGGCCAGATCACGCTTGGCCTGACGATCGTTTCGGTGACCAGCGTACTGCTGGCCCCCTTCATCGGCCTCGCCGTCGACCGCTTCGGCCCGCGGCGCATCGGCATTGCCGGAGCGGTGCTCTATTGCATCAACTTTGCCTGCCTGTCGCTGACGACATCGGCATTGTGGAGCTGGCTATCGCTGTGGTTCCTGATTGCGTGGTCTTCGGCGCTGATCAAGCCGACGATCTGGACGACTGGCGTATCGAGCCTGTTCGACGCCGGGCGCGGACTGGCGCTGTCGGTGATGTTGTGCGGAACGGCGCTGGGCTCCACGCTCACCCCGATTCTCTCTACATGGCTGATCGATACCTACGGCTGGCGTATGGCCTTTGTCGGGCTGGGCGGGTTTTGGGGCGTGCTCGTCATCCCGGCGGTCCTGCTGCTGTTTTCGAGCGCTGCGGACCGCAAACGCGTTGCCGGACGCACTTCCGATCCGACCTCCATGCCACCGGCGCCCGCCCTAACTGGCCCTCACTGGCGTGAGGCGATGCCGACCTGGAAATTCGTGCGGCTGGCAGGAGCTGCCTTCATTCCATCGCTGACGGTGGTTTCCTTCGTCGCCAGCCTCATTCCGATTTTCTCGTTTGCAG
This sequence comes from uncultured Novosphingobium sp., assembly GCA_964409895.1. Taxonomy (GTDB): domain Bacteria; phylum Pseudomonadota; class Alphaproteobacteria; order Sphingomonadales; family Sphingomonadaceae; genus Novosphingobium. The sequence continues at coordinate 2,653 of CAYPFE010000217.1, read as the reverse complement.
GGATCGAGCGCAGCGCTGCGGCTTCCATCGCCGGTCTGGTCGGAATTTCCACCATCGTCGGCAGGCTGACCGGCGGCTATCTGCTCGACCGGATCAACGGCGGCATCGTCGGCGGGGTCAGTATGCTCTTGCCGGTGATTTCGAGCGTGCTGGTGCTCAGCTTTCCGGGCTCGGTACTCATGGCGACCATCGCGGTGCTGGTGCTTGGCCTGTCTCTCGGCGCGGAACTCGATGCTGTCGCCTATCTCACCACACGGCATTTCGGGCTGCGCAGCTTCGGCATGATCTTCGGGACGATTTCCGGCCTGCTGGCGCTGGCGACAGGGCTGGGGCCATTCCTTGTCAACACCTCCTATGACATCACGGGGAGCTATTACCCTGCCGTGACCGCATATATTCCGCTTTGCCTGCTGGCCTCGGCGCTGTTCTTCAGCCTGGGACGTTATCCGGTGTTCGAAACAAGGGAGACCAATCCATGAAAGCTGCGGTGATGCGTGCGATCAACGCGCCGATGGAGATCGAGGACATCGCCATATCCAAGCCGATCGGCCGGGAAGTGCTGGTCAAGGTCTCGGCCGTCGGTCTGTGCCATTCGGACCTTTCCGTGCTCAACGGCACTATCGAGAACCCGTTGCCAGCCGTGCTCGGGCACGAGGTCGCGGGCGTGGTCGAGCAGGTCGGGCCGGATGTGCGGACCGTAAAGCCCGGCGATCATGTCATCGTCTGCCTCACCTTCTACTGCGGCCATTGCGAGCAGTGCCACGGCGGCCATTCGCACCGCTGCATGACGCCGGAAGCCTCGCGAGGCGAGGACGAGCCGCCGCGCCTGACGCTGGGCGAGGAGGCGCTCGATGGCTTCATGCGCATCGGTGGCTTTGCCGAACAGGTGGTGGTGCATGAAAGCGGCTGCGTGGCGATTCGGCCGGATATGCCACTCGACCGCGCCTGCCTGATCGGTTGCGGCGTCACCACCGGCTTTGGTGCTGCGACGCGGACGGCGGGTATCAGGCCCGGTGAGACGGTCGCGATCATCGGCTGCGGCGGTGTCGGGCTGGCGGCTGTCAACGGTGCAGCAGTGGCGGGCGCCGGCCGGATTTTCGCCATCGACATGCTCCCTTCCAAGCTGGAGATGGCGAAGGCCTTCGGCGCGACGGATGTCATCGACGCGTCGCAGGGCAATGTCGTCAAGCAGATCAAGGCGCTGACAGACGGGCGCGGCGTCGATCATGCGCTGGAGCTGATCGGTCTCAAGCCGACAATCGAACAGGCCTATGGCATGCTGGCGAAGGGCGGGACGGCGACGGTGGTCGGCGTCACCTCGCGCGAGACGATGATCGAACTGCCGGCAATCACTTTCCTGCAGGAACGCCGGATCCAGGGCTCTTTCATGGGCTCGGTGCGGCCGACGATCGACATTCCGAACTATGTCGATCTCTACATGAAAGGCGGGCTCAAGCTCGACGAGCTGGTGTCGCGGCGGCGTCCGCTGTCCGAGATCAATCTCGCCGTCGACGACATGAACAAGGGCGAGATCGCCCGTACCGTCATTACCTTCGACAGCTGATCGGGGAGCAACGACAGATGAGTGATGCAAGCGCAGGCGACGTTGTCCTGTTCGAAATGGTGGCAGACCATGTCGCGCTGGTAACCTTGAACCGGCCGGAAAAGCGCAACGCCATCAACGGCGAGGTCGCGGCCGCGCTGGAAGCGATCGTCAAGAAGACGGAGGCTGACCCGGTGATCCGCTGCGTGATCCTGACCTCCAGCCTCGACAAGGTATTCTGTGCCGGGGCGGACCTGGCTGCGGTGTCGGGCGGCACCGGGCTCGCCATGGAGACTGAGGACGGAGGCTTTGCGGGCTTTGTCTATGCCAACCGCCTTAAGCCCTGGATCGCGGCGGTCGAGGGTCTGGCGGTGGCGGGTGGCTGCGAGATTTGTCTGGCGTGCGACATGATCGTTGCTTCGCACAATGCGGGTTTCGGGCTGCCCGAAGTGAAGCGCGGCCTACTGGCGGGCGCGGGCGGGCTTCACCGCCTGCCCAACCGGATGCCGGTGGCGATCGCCAACGAGATGATAGCTACCGGCGATCCGATTGCTGCCGAACGGGCTGCGCAGCACGGCCTCGTCAACTGCCTCGTCGAACCGGGCAAGACGGTCGAGGCAGCGATGGCGCTTGCGTCTCGCATCGTCTGCAATGCGCCGCTTTCGGTGCAGTATTCGCTGGCCGCGGCCCGCGAGGGAGCGGTGCTTCCCGAAGCGCAGGGCCGGGCAATTGCTGCACAGCGCATGCAATTGCTCCGTGAGACCGAGGATTTCAAAGAAGGCCCTCTCGCCTTCGTCGAAAAGCGCGAACCGGTCTGGAAAGGACGATAATCAGCGAGCCATCAAGCCCGCACTTTCCGTATCGAGCAGGTTCAGTCACGTTGGCCTGAACAGGTTCTATTCCGCCTTGCGCGTCTTTGCTGCCGCAGCGGTCTTGGCGTCGAAGCGGCCCTGGATGAACAGCTCCACCCGTTCCGAGATCTGTTTCTTGCCTGGAGGCGTGGAATCCCAGTTGGTATATGTCATCAGCGGGTAGCTGCCCTGGATCAGGTCGGCGAACAACACGGCGGATTGGGCGTGATCGCCCGCAGGGATCAATCCGGCCACCTCA
>CAYPFE010000216.1:0-5786 GCA_964409895.1 uncultured Novosphingobium sp. | reverse complement strand
GCTTTGAGATCATGCTGGGCCGGCCGGCATTGGCCTTCAACCAAACTTCCGATATAACACTCTGAAAATACGTAAGTAATGTCTGCGCGCCGTGCACCTGCGGTAACCATGATTGTCCGGCTAATCGCAACCTAGTTGTTTCACTTTTGCAGAGGTTGACCTCCACGGGCTGCGTTTCGCTGCTCGGCGACGCGGGTGTCTGGCCGGCGAAAACCCGATTTAATGCAGGTGAAGCACATGAAATACCGGTCCTGGCTGATCGTGCCTGGAAACAGCGACAGACTTCTCTCCAGCAGCCTGGCAAGTGGAGCGGACGTCCTCGTTGCTGACCTTGAGGATTCCGTTCCCGCCGAACTCAAGCGTCTTGCGCGCGGCAATGCCGCAGAGTGGCTGTCAGCGCATCGCCAGAGCATTCTTGAAGGCAATGCGACGCAGCGCTGGGTTCGGATCAACCCGATGGCGACCTCTTATTGGCGCGACGATCTGATGACGATCATGCCTTCGGCGCCGGACGGCATTCTCTTGCCCAAGGCCGAAGGCCCCGAAGCGGTGCGGCAACTGGCAGCGGAACTTTACGAGATCGAAGAGCGATGCGGAGTGCCTGCGAATTCGACGCGGATCATCCCCCTGGTCGGGCAAACGCCGCGATCGGCGATGACGATCTCGGACTATCTCACCTCTGGCCACCAGCGGATTGCGGGGCTGACATGGGGTGCCCAGGACCTGGCGGCGTCGATATCCGGGACGCCCTGCTATCGCGCCAACAGTGGCTGGGGAGACATCTTCAGTTTCGTAAGGGCGCAGACGCTGCTGACCGCGCACGCCACCGGCCTGATGGCGGTCGATACGTCATTCCTCGATATCAATGATGCAAAGGGTCTGGAGCAGGCTGCACGCGATTCTCGCGGAAATGGTTTCACCGGGATGCTGGCCGTCCATCCCGATCAGGTCGAAGCCATCAACCAGGCCTTCACGCCGACCGGTGACGAAATCCAGGAAGCACGTGATATAGTTGCCGCCTTCGACGCTGCCCCCGGCACTGGTTCGCTGGAATTCAACGGACGCATTATTGACAAGCCGCAACTGAGGCTGGCGCGCCGGATGATCGGCGCTGCTGGCAATGACACCGGCTATGGAGCCGGAGGGCGAAGCGCTATTCTGCGTCCGGCCTAGCTTCGCTGCCTGAAAGTGCTGGCTCTGGTGCCGGTTCCTGTGCCTCGCCCGGGGAATCATCACGGTTGCTGCTCGCACCGTTTTCGCTTGCGGCGGACTTTTTGGCTTCTTCCGGATCGGCAAGCGGCGGCTGTGAACGCAAGCTGTCGTAGGGCAGCATGTCGTCGGACACCGAGCGTTCGAGGATTTCTCCCTCTGCCCTGTCGATTGTTTCGCTCGCCTGGCGGCTGTTGTCGCCGCATGCTCCCAGCCAAGCGGTTGCCAATGCAAGCGTGGCGGTGGCCATGGCCTTGTTCATTCTGCAGCCTCCTGTTGGCATGGTTTCTCCAGGTCAGCGAAGAACTGGCTCGCTTGCGCCAGCAAGGCATGATCCCAAGTCGCTGTGTCGATTGTATGGCCAAGACGCTCTAGGCTGGTAACGCCGTATTCCTCGATGCCGCAAGGGACAATGCCCGCGAAATGGGAAAGGTCGGGGCTGAGGTTGACGGCAAAGCCGTGCATTGTCACCCAGCGCCTGATCCGGACCCCGATCGCCCCGATCTTTGCTTCGCGTCCGTCGATATCCGGCGTCCAGATACCGATCCGGCCGTCGCGGCGGAAACCTTCGACGCCAAAGCTCTCCAGAGTCCGGATCATCCAGCCTTCGAGTGCATGAACGAAACCGCGTGCATCGCGTGCCCGGCGTGACAGGTCGACCAGGACATAGCACACGCGCTGCCCGGGTCCGTGGTAGGTGTAACGCCCGCCGCGTCCTGCCTTGACCACTTCGAAGCGCGGGTCGAGCAGTTCCGCCGCAGCGGCGCTGGTACCAGCGGTGTAGACCGGCGGGTGTTCGAGCAGCCAGATCAGTTCTCGCTCCGTGCCTTCGTGAATCGCGGCATTGCGCAAAGTCATCGTGTCCAGCGCGTCGCGATAGGGCATTGGTGCGGTGGAAATACGCAGTTCAATGTCGGCAGGAAGCGTCATCACGCGTTGCGTGGCGGCATTCGCTGCGGTTATCAAGTGGGATCGAACCGGAGGACGCAATGAAATTCGACAGCAATCTTGCCTGGCAGCGCGCATCGTCTGCTGTTGCCGCAAACCGGGAAGTGGTCCTCGCGCTGGCCGGCGTATTCTTCCTGCTGCCGACGCTGGGGCTGACATTGCTGGTTCCGCCTCCGCAGCCGTCACCGGGAGCGAGCACCGAGGCCGTCCTGAAGTCCCTCAACGAATATTACTCTGCGGCATTTCCCTATCTGCTGCCGATAGCTGTGCTTCAGGCGATGGGCATGCTGTCCTTGCTGACGCTTTTGACCGACAAGAACCGTCCGACTGTCGGAGATGCGATCAGGCTCGGCCTGAAGGGCCTCCTTCCTTATGTCATGGCCCAGTTGCTGGTGGTGATCGGGCTTGGTGTTGTTGGCGGGACCGTGATCGCAATCGGCGCGGCAAGCGGCATTGCCGCCCTCGCGGTGGTTGGTGCGGTCGTCGCGTTTTCGGCGGTCGCCTACGTCATGATCCGCACGTCGCTGCTCGGGCCCGTGATCGTAGTGGATGGCCAGCGCAACGCGTTGGCAGCCATCCTGCGGTCATGGCAGCTGACGCAAGGCAATGCCGCGCGCATCGGGCTGTTCTACCTGCTTGTATGGATTGCCTTCATGTTCGTGATCGCGGTGATCACCCTTGTCCTCGGCATCCTTTTTGCCCTCGCTGGCAGTCAGGAGGTCTCAAGAATGGCCGAAGCGGTGATCTCGTCCGGACTCAACGCAGTGATGGCACTCTACTTCGTCGGAATATTCGCTGCGGTGCACAGCCAGTTGGGGCGCCACGCTGCAACAGGGCAGGGCGACCTGCCCGGCTAGAGCCTACTCTTTCCAGCCCCAGTACAGTCGGCAAGGCGGAATATTGCGGACCTCGATTGCTTCGTCGATGCGCTTGAAATGGCGCGCCATGAAATCGCGGGCCTTGGCCGAGAACTGATAGACCAGGAATGCGCCGCCGGGCCGGATGACGCGGTGGGTGGCTGCCGCGATCTCTGGACCGACGCCATCTGGCAAGGTGGAAAACGGGAGGCCGGACACCACGTAATCGGCGTGCTCGTGTCCGTGGGCGCGCACGATCTCCTCGACATCGGCAGCCGAGCCCAGCACCGCCTTGAACCTGCTGTCGGTAATGGTCCGCTTGAGGTAATCGATGAACAGCGGGTTGGTGTCGATCACGATCAGGGCACCGTCGCGCCGCAGCCTGTCCAGGATCGGGCGGCAGAAGGTGCCGACACCGGGGCCATACTCGACGAAGAGCTTGCAATTGTCCCAATCGACCGGGTCGAGCATGCGATCGACCGTGAAGCGCGAGGACGGGATGATCGAGCCGACCATCACCGGATGCTTGACGAAACCTTCGAAGAAAATCGCCCAGGGGCCAAACACTCGTCTGAACCGGCGCTTGATACTTTGGGGCAGCGCCTCTCGGGCGAGTTCGGAACTGGTCATGCTTAAATTGGCCCCCGCTTTCGCCGGCTTCCCATGTAGAGGCCGCGTTCGCAAAAATACGCAGCGATTGCAAGGGCGAGTGGTTAACGCGTTTTAGAGAATCTCCTCGACGGTCTCCTTTGGCCGGCACAGCCGCGCACCCTTGTCGGTCTCGACCAGCGGGCGTTCGATGAGGATGGGCTCGGCCGCCATTGCCGCCAGCACCGTGGCGTCGTCGGCATCGGGTAACCGGCGGTCCGCGGCATCCGTGCCCTTTATCCGCAATCCCTTTTGCGGAGTGATACCGGCGTCACGATAAAGCTGGGCCAGTTTTTCCGCACTTGGCGGATCCTTGAGATATTCGATGACGGTCACGTCCACGCCCGGCGTTTCCTCAAGGATCGCCAGCGTGTTGCGGGAAGTGCCGCATTTTGGGTTGTGCCAGATCGTCGCCTTCATGGCTGCGCTCCCTCTTGGTTCGTGTAAGCTGGCGCCCGCATAGCCCGCCGAGAAAAATTCGGCAATTTGATCCTTGTCAATGCGAACGATTCGCATTAGCGGCATTTTCAGCTTTTGAGAATGATTCGCAAATAAGGCTATCTAGTGACCATAAGACGCTATCGACGCCGGCTTCTCCTGACCGCGGTCCCGATGGGGATTCTCTTGTTCTCTGGCGTTCCGGCATCAGCCGAGGAAGCCGAAGCACTGATCGAAGACCGCACCTATGCGCCGACCGATATCGTCGTGACCGGCCAGTGGTCCGGCTATGCTGCAGACGACGGCTCGACGGCGATGAAGACGCCGACACCGTTGATCGACACGCCGCAGTCGGTCTCGGTCGTCACCCGCGACCAGCTCGATGACCAGAATGTCCGCCAGCTTGGCGATGCGTTGCGCTATGTCGCGGGCATATCGATGGAATCGGGCGAGGGCCACCGCGACGAGATATTCATCCGCGGGCAGGAGACCACTGCCGACTTCTTCCTCAACGGCTTGCGCGACGATTCGCAATATTACCGCCCGCTCTACAATGTTGAGCGTATCGAAGTGCTCAAGGGTGCAAATGCGCTGACCTTCGGTCGCGGCGGCGGCGGCGGCATCGTCAACCGGGTAAGCCGGACAGCTGACCTGGCCGGGACTTCCGTCTCGGGCGATGCATCGGTCGACACATTCGGGGCATGGGCTCTCACCGCAGGCGTCAACCAGCCATTCAGCGACACTGTTGCTGGCCGCATCGACGCGACCTACGAGGAATTCAACAGCCACCGCGATTATTTCGACGGCCGTTTCTTCGGTGTCAGCCCAACGATCACCGCCCGCCTCGGCGAAAATACACGCCTTATCATCGGCTATTCCTATGACGACGACGATCGTGCGACCGACCGGGGTGTGCCGTCGACGCCGAACGGCCTGCCGCTCATGGGCTTCGACAAGACGTTCTTCGGCGATCCCGACTTCAACCGCGCCGAATCTCAAGTCCACATCGCCCGCTTCCGCGTCGATCATGATTTCACAGATTCGCTCAGCGTCAATTTCACCGGGCAATACGCCAATTACGACAAGCTCTACGCCAATATCGTTCCGGGCAGCATCAACGCCGCGAACAACACGGTGAACCTGTCAGGTTATCGTGACGGCACCCAACGTGAAAATTGGATCGGCCAGGGTAACCTCGTGTGGCAGCGCGAGACCGGTTCGATCAACCACACCGTGCTGGCCGGCTTCGAAGCGATGAAGCAGGATTCGACGAATTTTCGCGATGTCGTGCGTTTCAATGGCGGGATTGCATCGAGCGTGAACGTGCCGCTTGCCCGCATGATCGATGTTCCGGCGTTCACCTTGCAACTGCTCAACCGCAACCGAGCGTCGGACCTCACTGTGTTTGCGGCCTATCTCCAGGACCAGATCGAACTGGGCGAGCACCTGCAGCTGATCGCAGGCATCCGCTACGAAAGCTTCGACCTCAAGACGGTCGACCTGACCAAGCCGGAAGCCCTGTCGCGCAAGGATACAAAGTGGGGCCCTCGCTTCGGGGTGGTCGTAAAGCCACAGGAAGATCTGTCGATCTATGCGAGCTACACACAGAGCTTCCTGCCGCAATCGGGCGACCAGTTCCTGCTTCTGTCCACGACTACGGACGATCTCGCACCCGAGAAATTCGAG
>CAYPFE010000215.1:0-5799 GCA_964409895.1 uncultured Novosphingobium sp. | reverse complement strand
ACCACCTACGCGGTTGCCGAGGCTCTCACCGTCCCGCTAACCGGCTGGCTGGCGCAGCGTTTCGGCACGCTCAGGCTCTACGTCGCGTGCATGTGCGGCTTCGGATTTTTCTCGTTCCTGTGCGGCATCTCGACGACATTGCAGATGATTGTGCTGTGCCGCATCGGCCAGGGTCTGTGCGGCGGGCTGGTCATGCCGCTGGCGCAGACGCTGCTCATCCGCCTGTTTCCCCGCGAAGACCTGCCCAAGGCAATGCTGCTTTCGTCGATGACGGTGATGCTGGGGCCCGCGACCGGCCCCAATCTTGGCGGCTTCATCTCCGACAATTTCAGCTGGCACTGGATCTTCCTGATCAACATTCCGCTGGTGATTGGACTCGTGAGCTTCGCACTGATCGCACTGCGCCCGGTCGAAACGCCGACCCGCAAAGTGCCCGTGGACGTGACAGGCCTTGCCCTGATGGTGGTGTGGATCGGCTGCCTGCAACTCGTGCTGGATCTCGGGCGCAATCGCGACTGGTTCTCCGATCCGCTGATCGTCGTCCTGGCGATCACGGCTGCCGTCGGTTTCATCGCCTTCCTGATCTGGGAAATGACAGAGGAGCACCCGATCGTCGACATACGGGTCTTCCGCCATGGCGGCTTCACCTTCGGCGTCGTCGCGCTGTCGCTGTGTTTCGGCGGGTATTTCGCCAGCATCGTGGTCATACCGCAATGGCTGCAAAGCTCGATGAATTACCCCGCCGTGCTGGCCGGATTCGTGACGTCCTGCACGGCGCTCGCGGCGGTCACCACATCGCAATTCGCATCGAAGGCGGTGCAGAAAGGCGTCGATCCGCGCCTGCTTGTATCGCTCGCCGTCGCCTGGCTGGGATGCATGTCGCTGGTGCGCTCGACATGGACCAACGGCAGCGATTTCTGGTACCTCGCCGCTCCGCAGCTGATTCAGGGCCTTGGCATGTCGTTCTTCATGCTGCCGCTTTCGATCATTTCCATCGGCGCGGTGGAGCCCGACGAAGTCGCGACGGCCACGGGTATCCAGAACTTCGTCCGCACGCTGTTTGTTGGCCTCTCGACCGCGACGGCTCTGACGATCTGGGGTGACACGCAGCAGGAGGCCCGCAGCGAACTGGCCTCGAAACTCCAGCCTGACAGCACCATGGGCACACTGATGGACGAGGGCTTTACGATGGAACAGGCCCGAGGGATCATTTCGAACATGGTCGAGCGCGAGGCCGTCGTAATGGCCGTCGACCATGTTTTCCTGATTTCGGCGGCGGTGTTCTTCCTGTGCGCGGCCGTCGTCTGGCTGGCACCGAGGCCAAAAGCGGTTCCGGGAGCCAAGTAAGCCCGCGTCAACCAGCCGGATTAACTCCCGTTTCGCTGGCCGTCCTTCATGATGGCAAGGCGAGCTGAGCGCATTTCTTTCAGAATCCTGTCAGCCATTCTCAGCCTTGCGACAGGTAAGCCGTGCAAGAGGAGCGATGAACCGTGAATAACAAGGAAATCACCATGTCCTCAGCAACCTTCCGCTCAAGCCGCCCGCACAGTTCGATCCTGCCGCGTCCGCACACCGACGCGCATCAGCGCTACCGGACCTACGGCCCCATCCAGCCGATGGCAAAGCCCGGATTCTTCGAACGACTGCTGTTCGGCCGCAGGTGACAGTGCGCGCGGCTCCGCCTAAGCGGGGTTTATGAGCAAAACCGGCGTCCTGTTCGTCTGCCTTGGCAATATCTGCCGGTCTCCAATGGCCGAAGCCGCATTCCGCCGCGAGGCCGAGGCGCGAGGCCTGGATATCGCAATCGATTCCGCCGGGACCGGTGACTGGCATATCGGCAAGCCGCCCGACACCCGCGCCCAGTCCGAAACCTTGCGAAATGGCATCGACATTTCCGGCTACCGTGCGCGGCAGGTCGTCGCCGGTGACTTCCACCGTTTCTCCCACATCTTCGCGCTCGATCACGCCAACCTCGGCGATCTCAGCGCGATCGCACCGCCCGATGGCCGCGCCAGCCTCTCCTTGCTGCTCGACCTCGTCGAAGGCCTCGAAGGGCAAGCGGTAGCAGACCCGTATTTCGGTGACGCATCTGGGTTTGAAGAGACCTGGCAACAGGTCAGCCTGGCAGCAAAGGCGCTGGCGGACCGGCTCTGCTAAGGCACCAGCACGGCCGCACCTTCGAACTCGCCATCGCGCAGCTGCCGCAGTGCCTCGTTAGCCTCGGCAAGCGAAAACTCCACGACGTGGCTCCGTACCCGCCCCGCGATGTCCGGCGTCAGGAAGCTCGTCCCGTCCTCGCGCGTCAGATTGGCGACCGAAACCACCTCGCGCTCACCCCACAGGTCTGCGTATGGGAACGAGGGAATATCGCTCATGTGGATGCCCGCGCAGACCACGCGCCCGCCCTTCCTCACCGCCTGCAGTGCGGCGGGCACCAGCGCGCCAACCGGTGCGAAGAGGATCGCCGCATCGAGTTCCTCCGGCGGCAATTCGGCCGATCCACCCGCCCATGCACAGCCGAGCGAGCGGGCAAACTCCTGCCCAGCCTCATCCCCGCTCTTGGTGAAAGCATAGACCTCACGTCCCTGCTCCACGGCCAGCTGCGCGAGGATGTGGGCCGCAGCGCCAAAGCCGTAAAGCCCGAGCCGCTTCCCCTCGCCCGCCATGCGATAGGCCCGCCAGCCGATCAGCCCCGCGCAGAGCAATGGTGCTGCTTCGAGGTCTGGGAGATTATCGGGCAGAGGAAAGCAGAATCGGGCATCGGCGACAGCATGGGTCGCATAGCCACCATCGCGGGTTGCACCCGTGAATTCCGGATCGTCGCAGAGATTCTCGCGGCCCTCGCAGCAATAGCAGCATGTCCCGCAGGTCTTGCCAAGCCAGGGAATGCCGACACGGTCGCCCGCGGCAAATCCGGTCACGCCTTCGCCGAGGGTCAGGACTCGTCCGACGATTTCGTGCCCCGGCACAATCGGATATCCCGCCGGTATATCGCCATCGACGACGTGCAGGTCGGTCCTGCAAACGCCGCATGCGAGCACCTCGACGAGTATCTCGCCCGCGCCAGGCTTCGGAATCTCGCGCTGTTCCTCGCGCAGGCCCAGCCCCGGTCCGTCGCACACCATGGCTGTCATCCTGTCCGCCACGATCAGAACTCCCTGAGCCAGTATCGCATCGGCTTTGGACTTTCCTCGACTTCGCGATGGTCCTTCCATGGCAGTTCGGTGATAAAGCCTTCGACCGGCGCATATCCACGCTTACGCCAGAAAGCATCGAGCGGGACATAATCGGCGGGACGGTCCGGGTGGTCGTCCGGACGGACCACCGCTGCAAAGCAGGCTGCCTTCGCCCCGCACGCCCGTGCCTGTGCCTCGCGATGGTCGAAGAAGGCGTGGCCGATGCCTTGCCCGCGATAGCTGGCAAGAAGCACACTCTCACCGAAGTAGAACAGACTGGCACAGTCGAGCCCACGTTCCTCGAAGGGCGCGCGGAACTCCGGCTTTTGCGCCATCATCGGCGAGGCTGTTGCAGCGCCAACGACAAACTCACCGTCACGAGCCAACACCAGAACGGCATGCTGTGCCTCTGCGAATTCCCGGAGATAGTCCTCCTCGTAGGCAAGGTCGCCATCGTAAAGATAGGGCCACTCGGCAAAAACCGTGATGCGCAACCTGGCGAGATCGGGAATGGCAATGGCGATTTGATGGCCGGTTTGTGGCTCTATGGCGACGCCCATGTCATGCTCCCGACACCAGCGCCTTCGCCCCGTTCAGCAGGAAATCAACATCTTTGCCGGCCAGAATCACGCTGTAGCCCGCATCGAACATCTGGGAGCACGTCTTGCCTTGATGCAACGTGGAGGCGAGCAGTTTGCCCGAGGCGAGGATGCGCTCCTCGGAAAAAGCCAGTAATTCTAGCAGCTCGGGATCATTAAAACGGCCAAGCTTGCCGATTGACGCAGACAGATCGCGCGGGCCGATCAGCAGCATGTCGATGCCATCCACCGCGCAGATCGCATCGATATTGCGCACCGCTTCGGCTGATTCGATTTGGGCAACGAGCAGCGTGCGATCCTCGGCCTCCTGCGTGTAATAGGACGCATCCGTGCCATACCCCGCACCGCGCAGCCCTGCCCCCGCGCCCCGGCTGCCGCGCGGTGGATACCGGCAGGCGTCGACATAGGCATGTGCCTGATCCGCTGTATCGACGGACGGACAAACCAGCGCCCGCGCGCCATTGTCGAGAAGGCGCCGTGCATAGCGGAAATCACCACCGGGAAAACGCACCATGGCGGCCATCCCGCTGCCCAAGATCGCGCGCGATTGAGCGATGAAGCTGTCCAGCCCCCCTGCCCCGTGTTCATGGTCGATCATGACCAGGCCGAGGCCCGAGACAGACAGAACCTCGGCCACCTCAGGCGATGCGGTCATGATGATCGCGCCGACGAGCTTTTCGCCCGCTGCAAGCCGTTCCTTCAGGCCAACTTCTGCCACGGTACTCCCCTTCACAGCATGAACATCGAAAGCCAGCTGGCGACCAGCGCAGGCCGCTCCTGTCCTTCGACCTCGACAGTTACCCCCTGCGTCTCACGGAACCGGCCGGGCGAGACTTCCTCGATCGCATCGATAGTGAACACGGCGCGGATGCGGCTGCCCGTTGGGACCGCGCTGATGAAGCGCAGCCGGTCTATTCCGTAATTCACGCCGACCCTCAGGCCCGGAAGCGACGGGCGTGGCGTATCGTTGCGTAACGGCGCGAGCAGTGACAGCGTCAGGAACCCATGCGCAATCGTGCCGCCATATTCGGTCGCGGCCGCCTTCTCGGGATCGACGTGGAGGAAATTCCAGTCCCGAGTCGTATCTGCGAAATCGTCGATCGTCTTCTGGCCGACCTCCAGCCAGCCCGACATATAGGTCTTGCCCACTTCCTGCTCGATGAATTGGGCGATCTCTTCATTCATGTCGTTTCCCCGCAGCTCGAACCGCAAAGCTGTTCATAGGTCGTGCATCATCGCCAGGCCAGTTTGCTTTTGAGGCGTGCCAGCCTATATTGGCGGTCGTCGCCCCGGCAACGCAGATCCGTCCGCGGAATGCAAACGCCGGGGCGTGGCTTTTTGCAAGTCAAGGATGCTCCCATGTCCCGCAGTCGCCGCCAGATTTACGAAGGCAAGGCCAAGATTCTTTTCGAAGGCCCCGAACCAGGCACGCTGATCCAGTATTTCAAGGACGATGCCACCGCGTTCAACGCCCAGAAGAAGGGCACTATCCAGGGAAAGGGCGTCATCAACAACCGCATCAGCGAATATGTCTTCACGCGCCTCAACCATATCGGCGTGCCCAACCACTTCATCCGCCGTCTCAACATGCGGGAGCAGCTGGTTCGTCAGGTCGAGATCATTCCGATCGAGGTGGTGGTGCGCAACATCGCGGCGGGCTCGATTTCGAAGCGCCTCGGCATTCCCGAGGGCGAACCGCTGCCGCACACGCTGCTTGAATATTACTACAAGGACGACGCCCTGGGCGACCCGCTGATAGCCGAGGAACACATCGCCTGCTTCGGCTGGGCCGGCAACGAGGAGATGCAGGACATCGCCGCGATGTCGATCCGGGTGAATGATTTCCTCTCGGGCATGTTCGCCGCGATCAACATCCGTCTCGTCGATTTCAAGCTCGAATACGGACGTATCTGGGATGGCGACTATTCCCGCATCATCCTTGCCGACGAGATCAGCCCGGACGGCTGCCGGTTGTGGGACATGACCACCGGCGAGAAGCTCGACAAGGACCGCTTCCGCCGCGA
>CAYPFE010000214.1:0-5805 GCA_964409895.1 uncultured Novosphingobium sp. | reverse complement strand
GACCGGCAAGGGCGTGATCGAGGCGATCTGCGCAAGCCATCACCACCTCACCAGCCATTCGCACCAGGTCACCAACATCCTGATCGAGGTCGATGGCGATACGGCGGGGAGCGAGAGCTACGTCTTCGGGACGATGCGCTCCGAGCAGGACGGCAAGGTCATGCAGATCGGCGTCTGGGGCCGCTATCTCGACCGCTGGGAGAAACGCAACGACCGCTGGGGCATCGTCCAGCGCAAGGTTGTGTTCGAACATGACGAGATCCGCGAGGTTACCTCGGCGGGCCAGGAGCCGCGCTCCACCCGAGACGGCAGCGACCCCTCCTATCAGTTCCTGACCAGCCGCAAGTTCGGAGACCCTATCGATGTCTGACGAAACCGCCGATCGCCTTGCGATCATGGACAAGATCTACCGCTATTGCCGTTCGGTCGACCGGCTGGATGTTGCCTGCGGTCACAGCGTCTTTCACGAGGATTGCACCGCCGATTTCGGCGCGTCCTATGTCGGCACCGGGCGCGGCTGGATCGATTTCATCTGCGAGGAGCACAAGAAATTCCTCCACCATTCGCACCAGGTCACCAACGTCATCATCGAGCTCGACGGCGACAAGGCGGGCAGCGAATCCTATGTCTACGCGACGCTCCAGCGGCAGGACGGCGACAAGGTGATCCAGCACAATTTCTGGGCGCGCTATATAGATACATGGTCGAAGCGGGACGGCGAATGGGGCGTCGACAGCCGCTTTTGCATTGTCGATTACGGCACGATGGACGAAGTGACCCCACTGCCCGGCGACCCGCGCAGCCGCCGCGACACGACCGACACTTCCTACACAGTTCTGAAAGCCTGACATGAAATACAATCCAGTTACTCTGATGTTCGACATGCGCGCGCCGGACCTCGGCACCCCGACGCGTGACCTCTACGCGGCCGCGATCGAGATGGCGGCGTGGGCAGACGAAAACGGTCTCGATGCCATTAACCTGATGGAACACCACGGCTCCGAAGACGGCTACCTGCCGCGCCCCTTTACCTTGGGGGCGGCGATGGCGGCGGTGACCAGCCGCATCCATCTCGCGCTGGGTGCGGTAATCCTGCCGCTGCACGATCCGGTGGAAGTCGCCGAGCAGGTGGCGCTTGTCGACCTGATCTCGGGTGGAAGGCTCAGCGTCACACTGGGGGCGGGCTATGTGCCGAGCGAATTTGCCATGTTCAACCGCTCGATGCGGGACCGTGCAAAGCTGATGGACGAAGGCATCGAGATCATGCTTCGCGCCTTGAAAGGCGAGCGCTTTGAGCACAACGGCAGGCCGATCTTCATCCGCCCGCTGCCGATCAACGACCCGCACGACATTTTGATGGCCGGCGGTAGCGTCCCTGCCTCGGCGCGGCGGGCCGCGCGCTACGATATCGGCTTCGGACCGATGAACGCGGAAGTTGTCGATATCTACCTCGAGGAATGCGCCAAGCATGGGCGTGAGCCGCGCCGCTTCTCGCGCCCCGTCGGAGGCATGCCGATCGGCATTCACCTTTGCGAGGACCCGGACGAGGGCTGGGCGGTGCTGGAGCCCCACGCCGTCCATGTTATCACCGAATACGCCAAATGGGCGGAACAGGAAGGCGACGGTTCGAACTCGCCGTTCAAGGGGCTCGACGATCCCAAACTGCTGCGGGCCTCCGGCCTGTTCCAGGCCTGGACGCCGGACCAGCTGGTCGAGAAGGTGCGGGAGCTTCCCAACGGCGGTTCGGTCGGCTTCCAGCCGCTGCTGGGCGGGCTTTCCCCGGACGAGGGCTGGAAGAGTCTGGAATTGCTCAAGGCGACGCTGCCGCGATTGCGTGCCGTCAGGGCCGAGGAGACGGCGTGATATGAAAGCCGCTTATATCGAAAACGGCACGGTCCTCGTCGGTGAGCAGCCCGATCCCGCACCCGGCAAGGGCCAGGCGCTGGTGCGTACCCATGTCTGCGGGCTGTGTGCGTCCGACGTCCATTTCATCTCTGGCGGGCGCAACATCATCGAACTGTCGCAGCGCCTCGGCGGGCCCTATGCCGCGCTCGACTTCGAGAAGCCCTTCGTGCCGGGCCACGAATATGTCGGCGAAGTGCTGGACTACGGGCCAGGCAGCCAGCGCACGGTCAAACCGGGACGGCGTGTCACCTCGGTGCCGGTGATGATGACCGGCGGTGCCCATTCGGTTATCGGCTACAGCCACGAGTGCCCGGGCGGCTTCGGCGAGCTGATGCTGCTCGACGAGAACATCATCATGGAAGTGCCCGAAGGCATGCCCGACGAGCACGCCGCCTGCATCGAGCCGCTTGCGGTCGGCCTCGAACACGCGCGGCGCGGGCGGCCGGATAAGAACGACGCGGCGCTGGTGATCGGTTGCGGGGCGATCGGGCTGGGCGTGATCGCGGGGCTCAAGCTGATGGGTGTCGCGCCCATCGTCGCCGCCGATTTCCACGAGAGCCGCCGCGAACAGGCGCTGAAGATGGGCGCGCATATTGCCGTCGATCCGCGCGAGATCAGCCCTTACGCGCCGCTGCCCGATTTCGGCAACCGCCATGTCAACCTCATCTACGAATGCGTCGGCCTGCCCGGCATGCTGCAATCTATCGTCGAGGCGGCGCCGTTCGATGGCCGCATCGTCATGGGCGGCTACTGCATGGAACAGGAGCACCTGTTCACCTTCGTTGCCCAGAACAAGCGGCTCAATATCCAGTTCGCCAGCGGCGAGGAGCCGCAGGACATGGAACTCGCGCTGCGTTCGATCGACGACGGCAGCATCGACGTGACGCCGTGGCTGGGAGGCAGTATCGGGCTCAGCCAGGTGGCGGATACCATGGCGGCGATGTCGGGGCCGGACCCGCCGATCCGCACGGTGGTCGATCCGAGGCGGATGTAGGTGGCGGGCCTGCTTGAGCAGCTGTTTTCGCTGAAAGGAAAGCTGGCGCTGGTCACCGGAGGCTCGGCGGGGATCGGGCTTGGCATCGCCGAGGTGCTGGCGGGTGCGGGCGCGAAGGTCGTCATCACCGGGCGCAACCTTCCCAATGCAGAGGACGCTGCGGCGAAGCTGCGTGAGGACGGGTTCGACGTCTGGCCGCGTGGGCTCGATCCTGCGAACGAGCAATCGGTGGTCGATGCTTGCAACGCGGTAATCGCGGCGCACGGCACCCCGTGGATTCTCGTCAACAACGCCGGCAAGCAGGACGGCGAGCTGCTGCTGGAGGGCTCCGCGGAGCATTGGGACGAAACCTATGCGACGAACCTGCGCGGGCCCTACCTGATGACTCGCGAGTTCGGCCGGGCAATGGCCGAAGCGGGCGAAGGCGGGCGCATCGTCAATATCGGCTCTCGCGTGGTGCAGGGGCGGATGATGGCGGGGCTGGGCGCCTATGTCTCGTCCAAGACCGGTATGCTGGGCCTGTCGATGGCGAGCGCGACCGAGCTGGTCGAACACGGTATCACCGTCAACACGCTGCTGCCCGGCGGGGTGCTGACGCCGGGCACGATGGCTGCGAACCACGTGCCGGTCACGCCCGACAAGCTGCCGCCCAAGCCGCCGATGGGCATGAGCAGTCCGCAGGACATCGGCGCAGCGGTGCTGTTCTTCGCCTCCCCTGCCGCTCACAAGATCACCAACCAGGTGGTGGGCCTCGACGCGGGATTCTCGGTGGTGCTGTGATTGAGTCACAACCCCGGACTTGCTGAGCTTGTCGAAGCACTGCTTTTCGACTGGTCAACGCGAAATAACAGGAACAAGTGCGGCCCTTCGACAAGCTCAGGGCAAACGGAGCATCGTAGAGCGGGCGACACGCTGTTCCTCTACATCCACAAGGGTCCGCTCGCCTATCTCGGCGAAGACGGCGAGATCACCAGCATCGCCGACTGGCAGGCGATAAAGGATATGGCGGAGGAGGGATGAGCATACGACCCAAATTCAAGCTATCACGTCTTTGAGAGTAGGCTGGAAGCAATGGGATCCCATAGGTCTCGATGGCCTGGAAGGCACACCAGACGACGAATATGGTGGCTACCTGCTTCAGGCAGCTGCAAAGCTCTGGAACGGCAAGAGTGAAGACGAAGTGGCTGATTACCTCGTGGGCATCGAGGCGGAATACATGGGACTTTCACATAGGAAGGGCATTCACCAGCGGGCTCGACAGGTTGCGAAAGCCTTGAATGCGTATGTCCAAGAACTCCGTGCCGATCCGGAAAATCCCCCTCACCCGTAATTCATGAACGACCGCAACCGGCTCACCTTCCCAGCCTCGTCGTAAACGAAGTTCACCACGATCGGCGAGATCGTCACCCTGCCGCCGTCGTGGTTGATCTCCGCCTCGATGAAGGCGATCGCCTCGTTGCCGCAGACGATGGGGTCCTGGAGCTGTTGCAGCTTCGGCTCGGCATTCAAAACGCTGGCCCAGAAGTCGCGCGCCACCGCTTCGATGCCGGTGGTGGTGTTGACGCCCACCGGGTCCTCGATGACGACGTCCTCGGCGAACAGCGCGATATAGGTGTCCTTGTCGAGGTCGTTTTCCGCCCGGCAATGGGTGGCGATCATCTCGAGGATATGGTCTCGGGTGGGCATTGTCTCTCTCCTCAGTCCGCCGTGATGCCGGCGTCGATATTGATGCAGGCGCCGTGATAGCTCCGCGCCGCCGGGGTGGCGAGGAAGGCGACGCATTCGGCGACGTCCTCGATCTCGCACATGCCCCTCAGAGACCCCAGCCGGGTGAGCAGTTCCGGGTCCTTGTCCATCACCGGGCCCATACCCTGCGCCAGCTGCGTCATCATTCCGCCTGGCGCCACCGCGTTGATGCGAAGCGGCGTCTTCATGTATTCCATGGCGAGCGCCTTGGTCATGTGGGTGAGGCCTGCCTTGGTGGCGCAATAGGCGGCGAAATAGGCCTGGCCCTGGTATGCCGCGCAACTGGTGACGTTGACGATGGCGCCTCCGGCTTCGAGCAGGGCAGGGATCGCGGAGCGGATCAGGAAGAACGGCGCCTCCAGGTTGACCCGCATGGTGATGTCCCAGGCCTCGTCGCTCATCTCCGGCGTGGCGGAGGGACGCATCACGCCAGCGACATTGCACAGCGCGTCGAGCCTGCCGAATTCCTTGAGCGCCGCTTCCACCGCAGCGCCGCAATTGGCCCTGACCGAAAGATCGAGCGGCAGTTCCAGCGCCTTGCGGCCCATGGCGCGGATCGCCTCGGCGGTTTCGGCGAGCGCGGCGGCGTCGACATCGGCAATCGCCACGTCCGCGCCCAGCTGTGCCAGCCGCGTCGCCGTGGCCTGTCCCAGCCCCCGTGCAGCGCCTGTCACCAGCGCTGTTTTCCCTGTCATGTCCGATGGCGCGAGCATGCTTTCTCCCTCGTGTTGCGTCCCGCCCTCTTCGCCCGTAAGTGCGGCAAGGAGTCAAGCCCGCACGTCGCGGGAACAGGGAATAGACTATGAGCGCACCGGTCCTCAAAACCATGCTGAACCCCGACAGTGCGGAAGCGCTGGCGAGGGCGGCGCACAACCGGTCGCTGGCCGAGGAGCTGCGCACGAAAGTTGCCGCAGCCGCACTTGGCGGCAACGAGAAGAGCCGCGAGCGCCACGTCAGCCGCGGCAAGCTGCTGCCGAGGGAGCGCGTGGAACGGCTGCTCGATCCGGGATCGCCGTTGCTCGAACTGGGCCAGCTGGCGGCGAACGGGCTTTACGAGGACGACATTCCCGGCGCCGGCATCATCACCGCCATCGGCCGCGTCTCCGGCCGGCAGTGCATGATCGTCTCAAACGACGCGACGGTAAAGGGCGGCACCTATT
>CAYPFE010000213.1:0-5822 GCA_964409895.1 uncultured Novosphingobium sp. | reverse complement strand
GCCGAGGGCGACACCTCCAACCTCGGCGATACCTCGACGCTCGCCGATCCGGGCGTGGTCGATACGCTGCTCAGTTCCGGGCGATGATTGCCCAGACGATCCAGCTCGCGCTTGCGCCGGTTTTCGTGCTGGTGGCGCTGGGGCATATTCTGGTGACCCTGTCTGCGCGGCTGGGCCGGATTGTCGACCGCTCGCGCGACCTTCACGGGCGTTTCGTCGCTTCCGGCGGGACCGAACGCGACATCGTCATGCGGCAGATGCGTGAGACCGACCAGCGCATTTCGCTGATCGGAAGGGCGCTGCGCGCGATGGTGATCAGTGCGCTGGGCATCGGCCTCACGGTGTCCATCCTGTTCCTTGAGGAACTGGCCGGCGCGGTGGTGCAGGACCTGGTGAACCTCCAGAACGTCGCCGGCGGTGTCTTCCTGTTCTCGCTCGGCTGGATGATGTGGGGACTGCTGCTGTTCCTGCGTGAAACCCGGGTGGCGCTCAATTCGCTCAAGATTCCGCAAGAGTATTTCGACGACAGATCCGATGCCTGAGGCCGCTGCCGGTCAGACATCGCCGAGCCAGATCAGTGCCGCCGGGGAATGGCGTGCCGGCTGGACGCTCGTACTCGCCTGCTTTGTCGGTTTTTCGTTCTTCTCGATCATGACGCACTCGCTCGGGGTGTTCATGGAGCCGCTGAGCCGGGAGTTCGGGTGGAGCCGCACGCTGATCTCGTCCGGGGTGACGATCGCTTCGGTGACGACGGCGCTCCTGTCGCCCTTTTTCGGAATCCTGATCGATCGATACGGTTCGCGAATGGTGGCCATGCCAGGGCTTGTCGCATGTGCGCTGGCGATCAGTTGCTTTGCCCTTGCAAACGGATCGGCACTGCAATGGATGATGCTTTGGGGCTTTTACGCTGTGATCTCGATCTCGGTTAAGACCACTGTATGGACCGCCGCTGTGGTCGGCTCTTTCACGGCGGCGCAAGGTCTTGCGCTTGGGCTGACATTGTCGGGAACTGCCGCAGCGCAAGTGATTCTGCCGCCGCTTGCCACCTGGCTGCTCCAGGAATTCGGCTGGCGCGGTGCCTATGTGTGGCTTGGTTGCGGCTGGGGTGGTATCACATTCCTGCTATGCTACTTTTTCCTCTACGACTTGCATCGCAGCAAGCCGGCGCGGCCAGGTTACAGCGACCGCAAGAGCCAAGTACGCCCGGAACTTCCGGGTTTGTCGATCGGCGAGGCCTGGCGGGATTCGGCACTATGGCGGATTGGCGTCTCGACCTTTATCATGATGCTTCTGACGATCGGGTTGCTGATTCACCAGATCCCGATCCTCATCGCCGCAGGACTGTCGGCCGTCGATGCGGCCTGGCTCGCAAGCCTGGCCGGGATCGCGGGCATCGTCGGCAAGCTGGTGTCCGGAGTGCTGCTCGATCGTTACCGCGCGAACTGGATAGGCGGGCTGACGCTTGCGTCCACCACCTTTGCCTTCGCCCTCTTGATCGATGGCGTGCATACTCCGGCGCTGGTCGTCGTGGCGATGGTCGTCAACGGCTACTCTGCCGGAAGCAAGCTCCAGATCGCCAGCTACCTCACTGCACGCTACGGCGGCACCCGGCATTTTGGTGTGATCTATGGAATGATTACGAGCCTTGTCGCTTTTGGTTCCGGGGTTGGGCCGATGGTTGCCGGGTTCGTCTACGACGTGATGGGAAACTACACGTGGTTCCTTGTTGCCGGAACTGGCGGGTCAGTCTTGTGCGGCCTGCTGATCCTGACGCTGCCGCGCTACCCGGACTGGGAGGCACGGGGAAAGTCGGTTCCGCAACCCGCTTGATGACTTTGCCGCAGATCCTGATATCGCGGCGTTGGGGAGACGTGCCAGACCATGCCTGAAAAGACTGCCGCACAGGAATGGAAGGACGGCTGGAAGGTGGTGTTCGCCAGCTTCGTCGGCTTCTATTCCTTCTCGATCATGATCGCCGCGATGAGCGCCTTCATGGGGCCGATGGGCGAGGAGTTCGGCTGGAGCCGGACACTGCTCGCGGGCGGCACCAGCGTGTCGTCGCTGGTCACCATGACGCTGGCGCCCGCACTCGGCGTTCTCGTTGATCGCTACGGCACCAGGCGGATCGCGGTGCCGGGCGTCGCCCTCAGCGCGCTGATGGTCGTAGCGATGGCGGCGAACACCGGATCGGGTGCGCTGTGGCTGTCGCTGTGGCTGGTATACGCGCTCGCCGGGCTGATGGTGAACACGCCGGTCTGGGCGCAGGCTGTCTCCGGCATGTTCGAGAAGTCGCGCGGCATGGCGCTGGCGGTCGCGCTGGCGGGCGCGACGGCGGCGCATTCGACGATCCCGCCGATCTCCGTCTGGCTGATCGATCTGCTGGGCTGGCGCATGGCTTTCGTTGCGCTCGGCGGTGGCCTCGGCACGCTGGCCTGGCTCGTCTGCCTGTTCATGTTCTTCGACGCGCGGGACCGGGTACGCCTGCGCAAATTCGGGCAGGCCGAGGCAACTGTCATCGAGCCGACGCGCGAAGTCACCGGGCTAACGCTGGCGGAAGCCTGGCGAAGCACCGCACTGTGGCGCATCGGCATCTCGATCCTGGTGATCATGGCGCTGACGATTGGCTTCCTGGTCCACCAGATCGAAATCCTTGTTGGAACGGGCGTGACACGGTCCCAGGCCGCATGGCTGGCCGGGCTTGCAGGCGCGATGGGCGTGGTCGGCAAGCTGGTGACCGGCTGGCTCATCGACCGCTATCCGGGCAACTGGGTCGGCGGGCTGACGATGAGCACGGCGGGCATCGCCTTCGCTCTGCTGATCGGCGGCATCGCCACGCCGGTTCTGATCGTCTTTGCGATGATGGTGAACGGCTACACCGCCGGCGCCAAGCTCCACATCACCAGCTACCTGACCGCGCAATATGCGGGCATGCGCAACTACGGGAAGATCTACGGGGCGATCTCCAGCCTCGTCGCAATAGGTGCGGGCATCGGGCCGACCTTGGCAGGCTGGATCTATGACACCACCGGCAGCTACGAACCGTTCCTGATGGGCGGGGCGGTTGCGCTGGTGATTTCCGCCGCGCTGATGCTGAGCCTGCCGCGCTATCCGGACTGGGAAGCCAGGCGGGCGGGTGCGCCGGCGCCTGCGGCGGCCTGAACCATGGCAACGGCAACCACTGGCACGACATCGGCACAGGAATGGCGGGATGGCTGGCGGCTCGTATTCGCCTCCTCGATCGGATTTTCCTTCTTCGCCGTGCTGCTGGGGGCCACCGGGCTGTTCATGGGGCCGCTGTCCGAGGAATTCGGCTGGAACCGCACGCTGCTCTCCTCCGGACCGGCGATCGCCAGCTTCGTTACGGCGGTGCTATCGCCCTTTTACGGCGCCGTAATCGACCGCTTCGGCACGCGGCGGATGGCGCTGCCCGGCATCGTGCTGACCACAGGCGCGATATGCAGCTTCGGCCTGCTGAGCGGCGCTCCGGCCCAGTGGGTCGGGCTGTGGCTGATGTTCGGGCTGTTCTCGACAATGATCAAGTCGACGGTCTGGACTACTGCGGTTGCCGGCGTGTTCGAAAAGGGCAGGGGACTGGCGCTGGGCTTCGTCATGGCCGGCACCGCGCTGTCGCAGACGCTGGTGCCGATCATCGGCAATTACCTGATCGAGGCATTCAGCTGGCGCGCGGCCTTCGTCTGGCTAGGGCTGTGTTGGGGCGCGGTCACCTTCCTGGTGTGCTTTCTGTTCCTGTACGACGTGCATGACCGGATCAAGGCGCGGGCACGCGCCTCGGGAACGCCGCAGGATGCGCCCGTCCATGTCGACCTGCCCGGCATGAGCATCGCCGAGGCCTGGCGCTCCAGCGCGCTGTGGCGCGTTGCCGCATCGACCTTCATCGTCATGGTGCTCACCATCGGGCTTGGTGTGCATCTCTTCCCGATTCTCACCGAATCCGGGGTGTCGCGCGCCAATGCGGCATGGCTGACGGCGCTGGGCGGCGTTGCCGGCATCGTCGGCAAGCTCGCCACCGGCGTGCTGATCGACCGCTACCGGCCGAACTGGGTGGGTGGACTGACGCTGGCGGCTGCCGGGCTTACCTTCTTCCTGCTGATCGACGGTATTCGTTCGCTGCCGTTGATCATCGTCGCCATGCTGGTCAACGGCTATACGGCAGGCTGCAAGATGCAGATTTGCGGCTTCCTGACGGTGGGCTATTCGGGCATGAAGAACTTCGGCAAGATCTACGGCGTTGTTGCCGGGCTGATCGCGCTGGCTTCGGCGATGGGGCCGGTGGTGGCGGGCGCGGTCTACGATCTTTCGGGCGGCTACGGCATGTTCCTGATGCTGGGAGGTATCGGCAGTTTTGTGGGTGCTGCGATCATGGTCAGCCTTCCGCGCTTCCCGACATGGGAGGCGAAGGCGACGCCGGCCTGATCGTCAATCAGCCGCCTATTCTGTTGCGGGCAGCGCGTAAGCGATCAGGTTTCCGCCCACAGGCCCTGGCAGCCCGGGATGGCCTCCCGCCGCGATCACCACATATTGCCTGCCGGTCTTGGACGAGCGGTAGGTCATCGGCGTCGCCCCGCCGATCGCCGGAAGCTCTGTGCGCCACAGCTCGCGGCCGTTGGAGATGTCGATCGCGCGGAACTGGCGGTCCTGTGTCGCACCGATGAAGATCAGCCCGCCCGCCGTCGCCAGCGATCCGCCGAGGTTCGGTGAGCCCATGCGGAACGGCAGGTAGGAAGACCAGCCCAATGGCCCCGCATATTTGGCGATGCCGAGCGGCAGGCTCCAGCGGGTCTTGCCGGTCTTGAGGTCGACCACGGTCAGCCTTCCATAGGGCGGTTCCTGACATGGCGCGCCCAGCGGACCAAGGAACACCTTGCGGTCGATCGCATAGGGCGTGCCTTCCTGGATGAAGGCGAAGCTTTCTGATGTTGTGCCTTCGGCATATTTGAGGTTTTCGACTTCCTTGCGCGGGATCATCCGGCCCCAGTCGGCCATGTAGAGGCTGTTGGCAATCATCAGCCCGCGCACAGGATCGACCGTCACGCTGCCCCAGTTGGAGCCGCCGGCAGACCCCGGGTAGAAGATCGCCCAGTTTTCGGACGGCGGCGTGAATTCGCCGACATAGTCTGCCTGCCTGAAACGCAGTCGGCACCACAGCTGGTCGAGAGGCGTCGCGCCCCACATGTCGCTCTCGTGCAGCACTGGCCCGCCGACGTTGGGGAAGCTCGAATAGGGCTGCGTGTCCGATGCCCACTCGCCCTTCACGACCTCCTGCGACACCGGCACTTCCTTTACCGGATAGACCGGCTCTCCGGTGCGGCGGTCGAGCACGAAAAACTGGCCGCGCTTGGTCGGCTGGATCAGCGCTGGCACCTTGATGCCGTCGTGCATGACATCGGCCAGAACCGGCTGCGAGGCGACGTCGAGGTCCCAGATATCGTGGTGGATGGTCTGGAAGTGCCAGCGTGGCTTGCCGGTCTCAATATCCAGCGCGACAGTGCCGGTGGCGTATTTCTCCGCGCCTTCGGAGCGGTGCGCGCCGAAATAGTCGGGTGTGCTGACGCCCATCGGCAGGTAGACGAGGCCGAGTTCCTCGTCGCCGCTGAACACGCCCCAGGCATTGGGCGCGCCGCGCGTGTATGTCTCACCTTCGGCAAGCGGCTTCGCGGGATCCTCGTCGCGGCCATAGTCCCAGGCCCAGCGCAACTCTCCGGTCACCGCGTCATAGGCGCGGATCACGCCAGATGGCTCGTCGGTATCGAGGCCGTCGGTCACCCAACCGCCGATCACCGCCAGTCCGCCGATGATGGCCG
>CAYPFE010000212.1:0-5844 GCA_964409895.1 uncultured Novosphingobium sp. | reverse complement strand
CGACCTTGTCGCTTACGTGACGGAGCGGGTGAAGGACGGCGGCTGCGGGCTGGTGATCCTCAGCTGCACCGCGCACTGGCGCGGGCGCGATTACCAGCCGTGCCCCTATCCACCCTCCGCGGTGCCCGCCTTCCGCGCGCTGGCCGATGCTGTGCACGAAGCGGGCGGCCGGATCTTCGGGCAGATCTGGTACCACTGGCTCTCGACCGGCCACTGGCAGCCATTGAGCCCGCGTGCGCCCTCGCTGGGTCCGTCCAATTCGCAATTTGCCTTTGGCGGCACTTCGGGCGCGGTCCACGAAGTGACGAAAGAGGAAATCCGGTTGCTGGGCGATGCCCACCGCCAGTCGGCGCGCCACTTGGCCGAAGCGGGCTTCGACGGGGTGGAAATCCACGCCTCGCATTCGGGCATCATCGAGCAGTTCATCTCGCCCTATTACAACCGGCGGACGGACGAATATGGTGGCAGCCTCGACAACCGCCTGAGGATGCTGCGCGAGACGCTGGAAGTGGTGCGCGATGGGGCGGGCGACGGGCTCGCCGTCGGCATGCGGTTCAATTGCGACGAGCTGGTCGAAGGCGGCTACGACACCGCCGACGCGCATGAGGCGGTGAAGGCGATCTGTTCGCAGGGTCTCGTCGATTTCGTCGACCTCGACGTGGCGATGGAGCCGCTGCAGCTCAAATACGGCATGCCCTCGGTGTTCGTCGACAAGCATTTCTACAAGCCTTTCGTCGAACAGGTGAGGGGGGCAACGGGCGATATTCCGGTACTGAGCGTGCTCGGCCGGATTACCGACATGGCCGAAGGCGAAGCGGCGCTCGCCCCGGGATTGTGCGACATGGTGGGTTCGGCCCGCCAGCTCATCGCCGAGCCGCAATTCGTCGCACAGGCACGGGCAGGGACCGAGCATCTCGGGCGCGTCTGCATCGCCTGCAACCATTGTCTCGGCGGCATGGCGGACGCGTCCTTCGGCTGTGCGATCAATCCGGCGAGCTACCGCGAGCGGCTGTGGGGCGTCGATACGTTTACACCTGCGGCGAAGCCCTCGAAGGTGGTGGTCGTCGGCGGCGGGCCGGGCGGGCTGGAAGCGGCGCGGGTGGCGGCGCTGCGCGGCCACACGGTGACGCTGTTCGAGGCGAATGAGCACCTTGGCGGCGCGCTGGAGCTGTGGGCGCGGCTGCCGGGCAGGGGGTTCTACCGCCACTCGATCGACTGGTGGGAGAAGGAGCTGGACCGGCTGGGAGTGACGGTGCGCAAAGGTGTGAAGGCGTCTGCGGAGGATGTGCTGGCGCTGTCGCCCGACGCGGTGATCGTCGCCACCGGCGGGCGCTTCAGCCGCGAGGGACGCAGCGGGCAGTTCGACCGCGAGATACCGGGCGCGAACCAGCCGCATGTGTACTCGCCCGAGGCCATCCTCGAAGGCCGCGCCAATCCTGAGGGCCGCGTCGTGGTGATCGATGGGGAGGGCACCCATGCCAGCGCCGGCGTCGCGGAAATGCTCGGCAAGCGCGGGGCGGAGGTGATCATGGTCTCCTCCAACCACGCGCCCTATTCGAACCGCGTCGTCATGGCCTTCGAGGGCGACCCGGTTTCTCGCCGCCTCGCCGAAGCCAACGTCACCTTCCGCCAGCAGACCTGGGTCAGCGAAATCCGCCAGCACGACGTCCTCACCTTCGATCCATATTCCGAATGGGAAGGCGAAATCGAGAAGGTCGACGCGGTGGTACTGGTGACCGGCCGCGAGTCAGTCAACACGCTGACGGCGGAACTGGAAGGCAAGGCCGCGCAACTGTTCGTGATCGGCGATGCCTTGTGCGTGCGCCCGATGGCGACGGCACCTTACGAAGGCCAGAAATTCGCCCGGCTGATCGGCGAGGATGGCGCGCCGGCCAGCATGGGCCAGGCGTTCTTCGCCGAGGAGGATTATGGGCTGTATCCGAGCGTGGCGGGGAGTTGAGGCGAACTTCCTCTCCCGGCGGGAGAGGATACGAAGGCTTGGGCGCGCAGCGACCTAGCCGCAGTTGGTGAGGGGGGCGGCCCCGTTTGCGGAGGAAACCCTCACCAAGCTTCGCTAGCTCCTTTGGAGCAAGCTGCGCTATCCTCTCCCACTGGGAGAGGAGCGGGGAGCGCGTAACTCACCCAACCCCCACCGGCCTCTCGCCCTTCACATAGCCCTTCTGCAGCACACGGCTGCCTTCATAGTCGTTCACCGCGTAGTGCTGGAAGGCCATGTTGTCCCAGAATACGAGGTCGCCGACGCGCCATTGCCAGCGCATGGTGAATTCCTGGCGCTGCGAGTGCTTCCACAGCATTTCGAGGATCGAGCGGCTTTCGTGTTCGGATACGCCGACGATCTTTTCGGTCCACAGCTCGTTGACGAACAGCGCCTTGCGGCCGGTTTCCGGGTGGACGCGCACCACCGGGTGAGTGTTGCGCATGTCCTGCTGGAGGTGCTCGCCATAGCCGAGGCCGAGGAGCGGCAGGGTCTTGTAGCCGGAGTGCTCGGCATAAAGCGTGTCGATCATGTTCCGCACCGGTTCGGACAGCGTCTCGTAAGCCGCGTACATCGAGCCCCAGCAGGTGTCGCTTCCGCCCGAGGGCGGCAGTTCCAGCGCGCGCAGGGTTAGGAAGGCGGCGGGCTCCGCGCCCAGCGTCGAATCCATGTGCCACAGTGCCGTTGATTGGCCGTTGCCGTAGGTCTGCATGTCGTGGACGGTGAACTCCTCCGGCACCTCCTGCAGCGAGGCCTTGGAAAAGGGATCGGTGCACAGCTCGCCGAAGTTCTTCAGGAAGGCGACAGTGTCGGCCTGGGTGATGTCCTGGTCGCGGAAGAACACCGCGCCGTGTTTCAGCACCGCCTCGCGGATTGCGGCGACCTCTTCCGCATCGAGTGGCTGCGACAGGTCGATGGCGCTGGCGACGGCGCCCACCACCGGGCTGATCGGGGTGAAGCTGAGCCTGGTCCGGGTCGCCATGGTCAGAACCCCGTCGCGGTGACTTCGCCGCGTTCCGCCCACTGGAAGCGGATGTGGCGGTCGCAGATCTTCCATTCGCCGCCTTGCCGGACGTAATCGTCGACATAGCGGATGTGGATGGTGAGCGCGTCGCCGCCGCCCTTGGGGATGTGGCGCGCGGTGCACATAACTTCGCCGCTGGCCGTGTCGCCGTCCACCTCGACCATGTGGTTGACCATCATGTGCATGGTCTTGTCGAACATGGTGTTCATGATCTGGTTGACCTTGACCAGCTCGTCATGCCCCCTGATGTCGTTGAACGGCTCGGTCTGGTCCGGGTTGTAGGCGCGCAGCCGGGCGTCGGGGGTGAACACGGTCCTGAACAGGTCCATGTCGCAGCGGTCGACGGCGCGGGCATAGCGATAGGCGAGCTGTTGCAGCTCGGCGATGTCCTGGGCGTTCATGGTGCTCCTCTCCCCTTGTAACCTTATTGTCCGAATCCGCTGTCGATCGCGGCGTGCTGTTCACTCCACAGGAAGCGGATTTCGCGGTCGACGATTTTCCATGCGCCGTCGATCCGCGTGTAGCGATCGACATAGCGGATCATCACATTCATCGAATTCTCGCGGTCCTTGGTAAGGTGGCGCGAGGTGCACAGCACCGTCCCGCGCGCATTGTCGCCGTTCACCTCGACAAGATGGTTGGTCATGACATGCATGGTCTGGGCGAACATGTCCTTCATCCGGCCGGGGATTATGCTCAGCCCTTCGGTGCCGGCGAATTCGGTGAAGGGCTCGATGGCGTCGGGGTGGTAGATATGCAACCGGGCATCGGGGGTGAAAACCGCGAGGAATCGGTCGAGGTCACAGGTGTCGACGGCGTGGGCATAACGGTAGCCGAGTTGCTTGATCTGTACAATGTCGCTTTCTGCCATCGGTTCCTCTCTGTGTTTTGACGCACTCTCCTACGGAATCGGCTGCGCCGCAAGCTTTGAGGCCGATCAAGCGGATGTTCATCTGACAGTCAGGCAAGATTGGCGATGTCGGCGAACCGTGGTTTTTTGTCGACGAATCGTTCAATGAGATAGAGGGAGGGATTGCAGCCGTGACGGATGAAGTGCGCAGGGAACGCTCGCCGGGGATGAAGCTGTTCTTCGCAGGGCTGATCGGCTTCGTGCTGATGATCCCGCTGATGATGGTCTACTGGCTGGTATGGGACCGGCAGGACCAGTCGAACACCGCACAGGCAGCGATCAATGCCGGCTGGGGCGGATCTCAGGTGGTCGCGGGGCCGCTGATCGTCGTCCCTTACCGTACCGTCGAACAGCAGACCGAAACCATCGACGGCAGGAGCGTGACCAAGAGCGTAGAAGTGGAACGGATGCTCTACATCTCGCCGGTTGCGAACCGGCTCCAGACCGAGATGGAGCCGCAGGAGAAGCGCAAGTCGATCTATTCGAGCATGCTTTACACGGCGCGGATCGACGGCAAGGCAGGCTTCGAACTGCCGGCGGACCTCCCGCGCTTCGGCGTGACGCGCGAACAGCTGCAATGGGACCGTGCGGAATTGCGCATGGGCGTGTCCGACGCGCGAGGACTGACGACCGGGGGCAAGCTCACCGCCGGCGGCAAGGCGCTGACCGTCGAGCCGGGCAAGGGGCCCGCCTCGACATCGGGGCAGGGCTACTTCGCCTTCCTCGAATGGGACGGGACCGGCAGGCTCGACATCGATTACAGCTTCAGCCTGCGGGGAAGCCAGACGCTCACCGTGGTTCCAAGAGGCGGGCAGACGACCTGGCAGGTCTCGTCCAGCTGGCCCAACCCCAGCTTTGGCGGAGATTTCCTGCCTGAGAAGCCGGAAGTCTCCGACAAGGGCTTCAAGGCGACCTTCACCACGGACAAGCTTGCACTCGGTCAGCCGCCTGTATCCAGCGACGATCTGGGGCCGCCGCGTGTGGACCAGACGGGCAGCATGATCCGCTCTCCTTCCATGGTTGACTACGACAATGGCGGTTCCGGTCAGTCGCTCGCCTTCACTGTCGGCCTGGTCGAGCCGGTTGATCTCTATTCCAAGGTCGATCGCTCGGTGAAATACGGCTTCCTGTTCATCGGCTTCACCTTCCTCGCCTTCCTGCTGTTCGAGGTCGTCGGTGGCGCGAGGGTAGCCTCGGCGGAATATCTGCTGACGGGTGCGGGGCTGGTGCTGTTCTTCGTGCTGTTGCTGGCCTTTGCCGAGGTGATCGGCTTCACGCTCGCCTATCTCGTCGCGTCCGGCGCGATCATCGGGCTGTTGACAGCCTACAGCGCGGCGGTGCTCAAGAGCTGGGGCAGGGCGCGGTTCATCGGTGCGCTGCTTGTGGGCCTCTATGCGCTTCTGTTCGTGCTTTTGAACCTCGAAGCCTGGTCGCTGCTGATCGGTTCGGTGCTGCTGTTCGTGGCGTTGGCAGGCGTGATGTACGCGACCCGCAATGTCGACTGGGGCAATGTCAGCCGGCGGGAAGTGGAGGTGTGACCATCGAGAGCTCCGTTCGCCCTGAGCTTGTCGAAGGGCGGTGGCACGAACGTGCTTCGACAGGCTCGGGGCGAACGGATCGAGTCGACATTGTTCGCGGCTTGTATGGCTCTTGCTAATCCTTTGGCCAGCGGTGGCAGGGCGCGGTGAGGATCGAGATCGAACGCGAGAGATCGGTGATGCCGGCCAGGTTCTGGGCCAGCGGATCGAATGCTCCGTCCGAGATCGCCCGCACGGCATCGTCAGCGCTGGCGAACCAGAACTCGGAAATGCCGTCGAAGGGAAACAGCGGCAGCGGATCGTTCACCGGATGATTGAGCGCGGCCTTGCTGAGGCCGGGAATGGATTTGACCAGTTCCTTCGCTGACTCTCCGTG
>CAYPFE010000211.1:0-5891 GCA_964409895.1 uncultured Novosphingobium sp. | reverse complement strand
GAATACGGTGTCCCCGAATTGCGAACCGCTCCCGCCTGTCGGGGGGACGCAAGTTCCTGCCTCCGGGTTGAGAAAGTCCGCCCCTCAAGCCGCCTTCGCAATCTCGTCCGTGGTCCCCGGCCTCAGTACGCACACGCGCTGCATCTTGCGGTAGCCGGTGTAGTCGGGGACGCCGCAGTGCTGGCAGGCCCAGTTGTCCCAGAAGGCCACGTCGCCGGTGTTCCAGTGCATGCGCACTTCGAATTCGGGGCGGCGGATATGGTCGAACAGGAAGCGCAGCAGCACCTCGCTCTCGTCCTCGCGCAGCCCGTCGATATGCGAAGTGTAGATCATGTTGACGTTGAGGAACTTGCGGCCGGTGTCGGGATGGGTGCGCACCACCGGCGTCTTCAGCGGCACCTCGTCGGGGTCGAGCCGTAGCGTGAAGCCCGGCCGGCCCATCAGCCGCGAGTACATGTGGCCGACCGAGTGATAGGCCTCCAGCGTGTCGAGGAAGGCGCGCATCGGCGCCGACAGCTCCTCATAGGCGGCATACATCGAGGAATAGGCGGTGGAGCCGCCGCATTCGGGCACGACATGGGCCTGGAGGAAGGCGCCCAGCGGCCGGTTGTCCTTGAACGAGCTGTCGGTATGGAAGGTCGGCAGCCAGGTCGGCGCTTCGGAGCCTTCGACGCCGCCTTCGAGGATCTGCACGACATCATCGACGTCCTGGCGCTTGAAGGTCGTTACTTCCGGCTCGCCGAACTGGCGGGCGAGCGCCTTGTGCTCATCGAAACTCAGCAGCTTCTGCTCGCGGAAGAACAGCACGAGATGTTCGTGATGGGCTGCCTTGATCGCCTCCACCTCGGCATCGCTCAGCGGTTGTGACAGGTCCACACCGCGCACGTCCGCTCCCAGGTGACCGCCGAAACGCCTGATTTCCATCATGCCTCTCCTCTCGCGCTCTGCGATTGCGCTTTTGCGAAAGGATGGCATGAGGGGGAAAGCAAGGCAACAAATGGAGTGGATGGCATGGATCTGGCGAAATACGGCCCCTGGGCGCTGGTGGTCGGCGGCTCGGAAGGGGTGGGCGCGGAGTTTGCCCGGCAGCTGGCGGCGGACGGCTTCAAGCTGGTGCTCACCGCCCGCAAGACCGGTCCGCTGGAAGAGCTCAAGGCTGAACTGGAAGGCAAGGGCGCGGAAGTCCGCATCGTCTCGGCCGATCTGTCGAAGCCCGATGTGCTGGACAAGGTGCGCGAGGCGACCGACGATGTCGAGGTCGGCCTGCTGGTCTACAATGCCGGGGCCAACAACACGCGCGGGCTGATCGTCGAGCTGCCGCGCGAGGTGCCCGATTCGGTGATCGCGATCAACGTCCACGGCCAGGTCGATTTCTCGCGGCATTACGGGCAGAAGATGGTCGAACGCGGCCATGGCGGGATCATCCTGACGGGCTCGCTCGGCGGTTATCTCGGTTCGCCGACGCTGGCGGCCTATTGCGCGTCAAAGGCGTTCAGCCGGATCTATACAGAGGCGTTGTGGGGCGAGATGGGCCCGCTCGGCGTCGACGTGCTCCACCTCAACATCGGCTTCACCGCGACGCCGGCGATGGAACGCCTCGGCATGCCGATCGACCTCGCCGAACCCTGCGAGAATGTCGCGCGCGAGGGGCTTGAGAACATCGCCAACGGGCCGCTGCATATCGTCAGTACGCCGGGCAATATCGAGCAGGTGAAGCGCGTCGGCATGCCGCTCGACGACCGGGGACGGCTGGTCAAGGAAAACGCCATCCGGCCGCGCGAGGAAACGGCGGACGCGGCCAGGGAAATCGCCGCAGAGGCCGCCGCGAACGCCGCCAAGGCGGGCTAGCCATGGCGGGAGAGCGCATCGCGGTCATCGCGGGCGGCGGCTCCGGCATCGGCCAGGGCACGGCGATCAGGTTTGCCGGCGAAGGCTGGCGGGTCGTGCTGGTCGGGCGCAGGCAGGAGATGCTCGACGCGACGGTTGCCTATATCGCCGAGGCGGGCGGGCTGGCCGAAGCCTTCCCGGGCGACGTGCGCGACTGGGACCGGATGGCGGAACTGGGCGCGCTGGTCGCGGGTGACGGCATCGACCTGCTGGTCAATTCCGCCGGCGGCCAGTTCGCCAAGCTCGCCGCCGACCTGTCGCGCAACGGCTGGAAGGCGGTGGTCGAAACCAATCTCGACGGCGCCTTCTTCCTCGCCCGCCACCTCCACGGCGCGCTGGCGAAGCGCAAGGGTTCGATCGTCAACCTCGTCGCCAACCTGTGGCAGAAGGGGGCTGCGACCATGGCCCATTCCGCCGCCGCGCGCGCCGGCGTCGTCAACCTGACGCGCACGCTCGCCATCGAATGGGCGGAAGAAGGCATCCGCGTCAACGCCGTCTCGCCCGGCTATATAGACACGCCCGCGCTGATCGACGGCTTCGGCGCGCTGATCGATACGGTGCCCTTGAAGCGCATCGGTACCGTCGAGGAAGTGGTCGACGCTATTTTGTACCTTGCCGGAGCGGGCTATGTGACGGGCGAAGTCCTGACCATCGACGGCGGGCTGCAGCTGGCCTGATTTCCCAGACCTTCCTCACTTTCCTCAGCTAGGTAAGCTTTTCGGCTTGCATCGCGCGGCTGCGCTTGCTTTGGGGCGGCGCAAGGAGTTCTTTGAATGAGATGGCAGGGCGGCGTTGCGGCCGCGATGACAGTTTGCGGCCTGGCAGCTGCGCCGGTGACCGCGTTCGCCCAGCACGCGGGCGAAAACGCGGTGGCCAGTGCGGACGACGCATTCGGCGTCAATATCGGCAGCGAATCGATCGGCATCTATTCCGAGCGCGAAGCCCGCGGCTTCAGCCCTTTCGACGCCGGAAACGCGAGGATCGAGGGAGTCTATTACGATCCGGTAGGCAATCTTTCCGGGCGGCTGCGCGAAAGCACGACGATCCGCATCGGCACAGCAGCCGAGAGTTTTCCCTTCCCCGCACCTACCGGCATCGTCGATTACAAGTTCAAGCCGATGCCGACCGAATACGGCCACAGCTTCAGCTACCAGTTCGCCGCGTTCGGCGGCTACATCCGCGACTGGGACGCGCGCATTCCGGTCGTCAAGGGCAAGCTGGCGCTGACCGGCGGGCTTGCCGCGGCCCACCTGCATCAGAGCAGCGGGCTGAGCAACAAGGGCTGGGGCTACACGCTGCGCCCGATCATCCGCGTCGGCACGACCGAGATCGCACCCTTCCTGTCGCGGTCCAACTTCCACAAGAGCTTCCAGCCCGCGCTAGCCGTCCTCAGCGGAGCAGACCTGCCCGATCTTCCAAAGGAGCGTGTCCTGAGAGTCAGGCGTGGCTGGATGAAGAGCCAGAACCAGAACGACCAGATGGGTGTGACGGTAAAGTCGCGGATCACCCGCGAGCTGTCATTGCGCGCCGGCCTGTTCCACGCATCAGCACCCAAGAACAGCAATTTCACCGATATCTACCGGATCACGGGCCCCGGTGGTGCTGCCCGCCACATCGTCATTGCCGATCCGGAGCATGCGATCCATTCGACGAGCGGCGAGGCGATGCTGGTGCTGCGGCTGGGAGACCAGCGGGTCCAGCACCGCATTTTCGCGGGATACCGCGCCCGTAACCGCCTGACCGAAACGGGTGGATCGAACTGCTTCGATTTCGGCAGCGCGGTCTATGGCATGCAGGACAGCGGGATCGATCCGCTGCCGGCAACGCCACTCGGCAGTTGCATCGCCGGACTCGATCCTGCGGTGGCGCCGCCGCTCGATTTCTCGACACCGGTCAGCGCCGGGCGCGTGCGCCAGTCATCACTGATGCTGGGATATATCGGCACTCTCGACGGTATCGGCGGGCTGAACCTCGGCATCCAGAAGGCGCGTTACCGGGCGAGCTTTCGCGAAGGCGATACCGGCGATGTGAACCGTTCGCGGGCCAACCCGTGGCTCTACAATGCGACGGTGATGGTCACCCTGTCCCCTGCAATTTCGCTCTATGCCGGCACCCAGCGCGGGCTGGAGGACCGGGGCGTCGCGCCCGAGAGTGCTGCCAACCGCAGCGAACAGCTCGCCGCCACGCTCGCCACCCAATACGAAGGCGGTGTGCGCTGGAAATTCGACGGCGGCCAGATGGTGTTCAACCTGTTCGAGATCACCAAGCCCTATTTCAGCTTCGACGAGTCCAACCGTTTCATCCAGCTCGGCAAGGAACGCCATCGCGGCGCCGAGTTGTCGCTGTCGGGCCGCTTTGGCGAGAGGCTTCAGGTCGTCGGCGGCGTTGTCGTGATGAAGCCGGAAGTGACCGGCGAGGCGGTGGCCGAAGGCCTCGTCGGCAAGCGGCCGGCCGGCACGCCGACGGTCAACGCGAGGGTCGATTTCAACTATCGCACCGGCATCTGGGACGGCCTCACGCTGACCTTCACCGTCAAATACACCGGGCGGCGCGCAGTCAGCTCGCGCCCGCTTGCAGCGCTGGGGGGTAGCCAGCTGATGCTGCCGGGCTTCGCGACTTTCGACATTGGCCTGCGGCACAGGTTCGAAATCGGCAAGGTGCCGGCGATGTTCCGGATGGTCGTGGAGAATGTCGCCGACAAGAAGGCCTGGGATGTCGCGGCAGCCGACGCGATCTTCCCTGCCAACCGGCGGCGGTTCACGCTCTACATCGCGGCGGATTTCTGACGTGGGTGAACGTCGAAGGATATACGCAGGCGTCCTGCTCGCGCTCGCGATTGCACCGGGCATAGCCCACGCGCAGCGCACGACGCAGAACGCGGTGACCGAGGCCGACGATGCCTTCGGCAGCACCGTCGGCTTCGAAAGCACCGGGATCTACACGGAGAACAACACCCGTGGCTTCAATCCGCGCAAGGCGGGCAATGTCCGGATCGAAGGCATCTATTTCGACCAGGCCGGTGCGCTTTCCTCCAGGCTCAAGCAAAGCACCGCGATCCGGGTGGGCTTCGCGGCGGAGGATTTTCCATTCCCGGCTCCCACAGGCGTCGTCGACAATCGCCTGAACCCGATGCCCACCGCCTATGGCGCGAGCATCGGGCTGCACCGCACCGCCTATTTCGGCCAGACCGGCGAATTCGACCTGCGCCTGCCGCTGGTCAAGGACCATGTCGGTCTGAACATCGGCGCCGATTATTCCGACTTCCGCCCAGCCGACGGCACAAGGTCGAAGACCGCCGATATCGCCGCACACGCCATCGTCCGCTACGCGAACACCGAATTCGCGCCTTTCATCATGTTCCGCTGGTTCCCCAAATACGTCAACCAGACGCTGGCTGTGGTAAACGGCGATTTTCTGCCTAAGCATCCGAAGACCCGCCGGTACCTCGGCCAGCCCTGGGCGGATGCGAAGTTCAACGCCAGGATTTTTGGCGGGACGCTGAAGTCCCGGCTGTCGGAGCATTTCGTGCTGCGTTCCGGCGTGTTCCGGGCGGGCGGTGCGCGGGTAAGGAACTTCACCGAAATCTTTTCGATCAATCCGCGCGGGGCGCCAGGCGCGCCCGCTCCTGCGCAACCTTGCGGTATCCCGGAGGCCGATCCGGCAGCGGGCGATTCCTGCCATTTCCTGATCTCCGACCCCTACCAGACGGTCTGGTCCACCAGCGGCGAAGTCCAGGCCGTCTATCTCGCGGACAACGGCAAGTGGCATCACCGGGTCTACGCCGGTTTTCGCTTCCGTGACCGCCGGACCCAGTCTGGAGGTTCGGATGTCGCTAACTTCGGACTTGCGACCTATGGCGAGAAGGACGTCCGGCCGGAACAGGATTTTGACTTCACGCCGGTCAACCGCAACCGCGTCCGCCAGTCGACGCTGATGCTCGGCTATATCGGCCGGATCGAGCATCGCGCGACGATCAACGTCGGCATCCAGAAGACGCGCTATCG
>CAYPFE010000210.1:0-5907 GCA_964409895.1 uncultured Novosphingobium sp. | reverse complement strand
ACTCGCCGGCCATGACCGACTTCATCTTCATGGTCAAAGATACGTCGTACATGTACGTCACCGGGCCGGACGTGGTGAAGACCGTTACCCACGAAACCGTCAGCCATGAAGATCTCGGCGGGGCAATGACCCACGCATCGAAGTCCGGCGTGGCCGATGGTGCGTTCGAGAACGATGTCGAGGCGCTGTTGCAGCTGCGCCGTCTGCTCGACTTCCTGCCGCTCAACAACAAGGAAAAGCCGCCGGTCATCCCGACGTCCGATCCGCCGGACCGCGAGGACTTTTCCCTCGACACCCTGGTGCCGGAAAACGCAAACAAGCCCTACGACATGAAGGAGCTGATCCATAAGGTCGTGGACGAGGGCGACTTCTTCGAAATCGGCGAGCACTTTGCCAAGAACATCCTCATCGGGTTCGCCCGCATGGAAGGCCAGCCGGTCGGCATCGTTGCCAACCAGCCGATGGTGCTGGCGGGTTGTCTCGACATTGAATCCAGCCGCAAGGCGGCGCGCTTCGTGCGCTTCTGCGATTGCTTCAATATTCCCATTCTCACCTTCGTCGACGTGCCGGGCTTCATGCCGGGCACCGACCAGGAGTACGGCGGCATCATCAAACACGGCGCCAAGCTGTTGTTCGCCTACGCCGAAGCGACCGTGCCCAAGGTCACGGTGATCACCCGCAAGGCCTACGGCGGCGCCTACGACGTTATGAGCTCCAAGCACATCCGCGGCGACGTCAACTTCGCCTGGCCCACCGCCGAGATCGCG
The DNA here is from genome assembly GCA_964409895.1 of uncultured Novosphingobium sp. Taxonomy (GTDB): domain Bacteria; phylum Pseudomonadota; class Alphaproteobacteria; order Sphingomonadales; family Sphingomonadaceae; genus Novosphingobium. The sequence goes on along the minus strand of CAYPFE010000210.1, from coordinate 5,140 downwards.
GTGATGGGTGCCAAAGGTGCGGTGGAAATCATCTTCCGCCAGGACATCGGCGACCCCAAGAAGATCGCCGCGCGCACCAAGGAATACGAAGAGAATTTCGCCAATCCGTTCCGCGCCGCCAATCTCGGCTTCATCGACGACGTCATCATGCCGCACGGCACGCGGCGGCGCGTCTGCAACGCGCTCGCCATGCTGCGCACCAAGGATGTGAAAAATCCTTGGAAGAAGCACGCGAACATTCCGCTTTAAGCCGGCGCGACAAGGGATCACACGCATGTTCGATAAAATTCTCATTGCCAACCGCGGCGAGATCGCTTGCCGGGTCATCAAGTCGGCCCAGAAGATGGGCATCAAGACCGTCGCGGTGCACTCCGACGCCGACAAGGACGCGCTGCATGTGAAGATGGCCGACGAGGCCGTGCACATCGGCGCCGCACCGTCGGCCAAGAGCTATCTGAAGGCCGACCGTATTATCAAAGCGTGCAAGAAAACCGGCGCGCAGGCGGTCCACCCTGGCTACGGCTTCCTGTCCGAGAACAAGGAGTTCCAGAAGGCGCTGGCCAAGGAAAAGATCGCCTTCATCGGCCCGGACGCCAAAGCCATCGAGGCCATGGGCGACAAGATCACGTCCAAAAAGCTCGCCGACGAAGCCGGCGTGTCGACCGTGCCCGGCTACATGGGCATCATTAAGGACGCCAAGGAAGCGGTGAAGATCTCCAAGGAGATCGGTTACCCGGTGATGCTCAAAGCTTCCGCCGGCGGCGGCGGGAAGGGCATGCGCATCGCCCACAACGACGCCGAAGCCAAGGAGGGGTTTGAGCGCGCCACTTCGGAAGCCAAGTCCTCCTTTGGTGACGACCGCGTGTTCATCGAAAAATTCATCGAACAGCCGCGCCATATCGAAATCCAGGTGCTGGCCGACCGCCATGGCAACTGCATTTACGTCAACGAACGCGAGTGCTCGATCCAGCGCCGCCATCAGAAGGTCATCGAAGAAGCGCCGTCGCCGTTCCTGGATGAAAAAACCCGCAAGGCGATGGGCAAGCAGGCCGTCGCGCTGGCCAAGGCGGTGGATTACGTCTCCGCCGGTACGGTCGAGTTCATCGTCGATGCCAAGCGCAACTTCTACTTCCTGGAAATGAACACCCGCCTGCAGGTGGAGCATCCGGTGACCGAGCTGATCACCGGGCTTGATCTGGTGGAATGGATGATCCGCATCGCCAACGGAGAGAAGCTCACGGTCAAGCAGTCAGACGTGAAGATCAACGGCTGGGCGATGGAAAGCCGCATCTATGCGGAGGACCCGTACCGCAACTTCCTGCCGTCCATCGGCCGCTTGGTCAGTTACAAGCCGCCCGAGGAAAACAAGAACGTGCGCGTCGATACCGGCGTGTACGAGGGCGGCGAAATCTCCATGTACTACGATCCGATGATCGCCAAGCTGTGCACCTGGGGCAAAACCCGCAACCAGGCGATCGCCCACATGCGCGATGCGCTCGACCGCTATTACATCCGTGGCGTCAATCACAACATTCCGTTCCTGGCCTCCGTTATGGGCAAGAAGCGCTTCGTCGACGGCAAGCTGACGACTAACTTCATCGCCGAGGAATATCCGGACGGTTTCTCCGACACCGATCTGCCCGCCGATGACGCCACGCCGCTGGTCGCGGTTGCCGCGTTGATGCACCGCGCCTATTCGGAGCGCGCCTCACGCATCACCGGCAGCTTGGCCGGCCACGGTAAGCTGGTGTCGAACGAGTGGGTGGTCGATCTTGGCGGCAAGCACAACGCCGTCACCTGCGATGTGCCCGCCGGCGGAAAGGGTGTGAACGGCTCGGTCAAGGTCGGCCGCCGGCGCATCGACGTCACCAGCGCCTGGGAATTCGGCGCGCCCCTGTTCGTCGGCTCCGTCGACGGCAAGGAGGTCTGCATCCAGATCGACCGCAATGGCATCGGCTACCGCATGTTCCACAACGGCTCTCAAGCCGACGTCACCGTCTATACGCCGCGCGAAGCCGAGCTGGCCAAGCTGATGCCGGTCAAGGTGCCGCCCGACCTGTCCAAGTTCCTGCTTTCGCCGATGCCGGGTCTGCTGGTCTCCGTCGAGGTCTCGGTCGGGCAGGAGGTCAAGGCCGGGGAGAATCTCGCCATCGTCGAGGCGATGAAGATGGAAAACGTGCTCAAGGCCGAGCGTGACGGCGTCGTCAAAGTCATTCCCGAAAAGAAGGGTGCGTCCCTGGCGGTCGATCAGGTCATCATGGAATTTGAGTGATGCCACCTGAAGGTGGACATCCTGAGGGCGGACCACGGCGCGACATCACCACCGTTCGCCTTGTTATCTCCGGCCGGGTTCAGGGCGTGTGGTTTCGTGGCTGGACCGTGGATCAAGCCAAGGCGCGCAAGCTGGCGGGCTGGGTGCGCAACGTCGCCGACGGTACGGTGGAAGCGTTGCTCAACGGCCCCAAGGCCGCCGTCGATGACATGATCGAAGCCTGTCACACAGGCCCGCGTCTGGCGCGGGTGGATGATGTCGCCGTCACCATGATCGACCCGCCGGGCAAGGGCGGCGCGTTTCCCACCACCACCTTCGACCAGCTCGGCACCTTCGATCCGGCGGAAATGCCGGAAAGGGAGTAGGGACTGAGGTAGCGGGCTTACTCCTCACCCGCCTCATACCTCAACAAATCTCCTGGCTGGCACTCCAGAATTTCGCAAATCTTTTCCAGGGTGCTGAAGCGCACGCCTTTCACCTTGCCGGTGCGCAGCAGCGACATGTTCGCTTCGGTGATGCCGACCTCTTGCGCGAGCTCCCGCGCTGTCATGCCGCGCGCGACGAGAATTTTGTCGAGGGAAATAACGATGGGCATATTTTAGGACGCCATGCTTACACGAACGCCTTGTTCTCTTCAGCCATTGCCGCCGCTTCACCCATGATCCACGCGATCACTAGAACGATGGCCCCGGCCAGACCGAGCCACACTTCGGTGCTGCCAAAGGCGATCATCAGATGTCCTTGGCCGCCTTGCTTCACCGTGTCGATGGACAGCGCCAGACCAAACAGCGCCCCGCCGATGGGCCGGGTGACAATCAGGGCGAGCAGGGCATAGGCCGCATACTTGAGGTGCTGCGCGGCTGCCGGGGTAAACACGTCGCCCGCAGCGTAGCTTTGAAACAACCGGCGCAGCACCCACAAGCCCCACAACAGCGGTGCAGACCCGATGACCATGGCCGCAAACGACGCCAACCGGGCCAGCCCGGAAATCTCATCGGCCTCGATGCCGATCTGGCGGGCGGCGTTCTGCATCGCTAGGAATTCGGGCCAGGCCAGCGCCGCCGTCAGCAAAAAGACCGGCAGGACGACCATCAACACCGCGCAGGCCGTGGCAATACGGCCGCTTACCCGCTGAATCCGCGCTAGGCGTGTGCTGTCCGGGTCGGGCATAGGGGACCTCATTTCGCATATTGTTTTACAATAAAAATTATCGTAAAACAGAAAGTATGAACACCGCAAGCCCCTATCTCACTGCCATCCTGGCGCTGATCCTCGTCACAGCCTGCACGGACGCCGACCGCTTTATCGCCGGTGGCGTCAAAGAGTGGTGCGAGCGCGATGTCCATTGCGGGCGCTCGGGCTCGGACCCGACACCGCTGCCCAACACGCCTATGCCGAGCCGCGAAAATCCTTCCGGCGCTCTGCTCTAGGCCATCCGGCGCGCCGCTTTAGCTGCGCCTGCCTCTCCCGGCGCTAACCGCTGTGTGAAACTGCGCCGTTTGCAGCCATAGACGCCGCCGCGGCCATCCGGTCTGATACGCCTTCCTAAAGCGGAGGCCGGATATGACGCAGATGTTTTCATCTTTGAGCCGCAGGCACGCCCTCGGCACGGTTGCGGGTGCCGCCGCGCTTTCCTCCTTGGGTCGCCGTGCGCACGCCGCCGCGCCGGATTTCGCCGACCCCGCGCAGTTTCTTACCGCCGTCATCAAGATGCGGGGGGCTACCGACGGCAGCCTGGCGCTGGGGTGGATCAAGGGTACGCGTTACGCCGTCATCGATAATAAGGCGACGCCGCTGTTCGGCATCCTGGCGGCGAAGTTCTTTAGCTACACCCGCGTCAGTGCGTTGCGTTTCGACATGCGCTTCATCGAGCTCGCGTACTTCACTGATCTCGCCACCGGCAAGCATTTGCAGTCGTGGACCAACCCGTTCACCGGCAAGACGGTCGAGGTTCCGCTGACCCGCATGGGGCCGAGCCTGACGCCGGTGACGCCGTCCGGCTTCGACCTTACCGACAACCCGCGTATGCAGGCGATGGACGCCAATCATCTGTTCCGCCCAGCCGTGGTCGCCGGTGACGACGTCTGGGTGCTTACTGAGGAGATTAAAATCTCCAGCGATCCACCCGCCACCGGACCGCGCCCGTTCCGCTACAACGAAATGACCACCTACAACGCCAACCTGGCCGACCTGTCGGACCCGGACCGCGTGCGCGTGCCGACCAAGATCCAGTATCAAAGCCTGGTCGGCTGGACCGGCTGGGCGGATATGGACGGCCTCAATGCCATGAACATGGGCCGCGGCTCGGGCCGCACCGAAGCGCGGGTCGAGGACCTGCCGCCCTATTACCTGGAGCTGTCGGAGAAATATCACGCCGACATTCTTAATGATCCGCTGGCTGCCCTGTACCGCAGCGGCGGCGAGTAACCCCACGAAAGGATTCTCAATGTTCGATTACGATCCGATTATTGGCCGCATGTCGCGCCGCACGCTGTTGGGCGGGCTGGCCGCCACCACGGCCGTCGCTGCCACTCCTGCGCTGGCCGACGGCCACGGCCGCACGCTCGATTTCTCCAAGAAGGAAGACCAGCTCACCGCACTGATCAAGATGCGCGCGTCCATGGACAACCGCGTCGTTATGGGCGGGGTGAAGGGCCTGTACTACGGCGTCGTTGACGGCAACATCAAGCCGCTCTACGGCGTGCTTGCCGGTACTCTGGCGCAGTACAAACAGCACGACGAGTGGACCTGGGAAGGGGCGTCCTTCGAGGTCGCCTACTTTACCGACTGGGAAACCGGTGAACTGCTGGAAACCTTCGATAACCCCTACACAGGGGAAACGGTCGAGGTGCCGCAGACACGCATGGG
>CAYPFE010000209.1:0-5923 GCA_964409895.1 uncultured Novosphingobium sp. | reverse complement strand
TGGTGGCGACCACGGCCAGGCTTTCGCCACCAATTTCAACCCGGAGATCAACATTCGCGAAGTCACCGCGCCCGCGCGCCACTGGGAGAACGGCCAGTTCGTCGAAACTCCGGCGATGGGCGTGAAACAGGAATTCGACTTCGAAGGCGTCGGCCCCAAGAACATGTATATGATGTATCATGAGGAGCTCGAAAGCCTCGCCCGCTTCATCCCGGAAATGGAGCGCGCGCGCTTCTGGATGACGTTCGGCGATGCCTATATCCAGCACCTGACAGTGTTGCAGAATGTCGGCATGACCCGGATCGATCCGGTGATCTACGAGGGCCACGAGATCATTCCGCTGCAATTCCTGAAAGCGGTACTGCCCGAACCCGCTTCGCTCGGCCCGACGACGAAGGGCAAGACCAACATCGGCGACATCGCCACCGGCGAGGCTCTGGATGGCTCGGGTGAGAAGACCTTCTACATCAAGAACATCTGCGACCACGAGGAAGCCTACACCGAAACCGGCAACCAGGCGGTGAGCTACACCACCGGCGTGCCCGCGATGATCGGCGCGGCGATGATGCTGACCGGCGCCTGGCGCGGCGAGGGCGTGTTCAACATGGAACAGATGGACCCCGATCCCTTCATGGCGATGCTGAATGAGCACGGGCTGCCGTGGACCTGCGAGGAATTGCCGGGGCCGCTGGGGTTTTGATTTTCCCCCTCCGTCAGCCACCTGGGGCGGCTGCCACCTCCCCATTTGTGCTTTCGCAAAAATGGGGAGGAACTTTGCGATCTGATCGTCTAGGCGGAATCCATGAAAACCCAGGCCGGCCATCCAGGCGCATTCGCGCAATTCGACCTCCACCGCGTCGATTCCCCCGCCTTCGTCGTCGATGCGGCGAAGCTCAGGGAGAATTGCCGCATCCTTGCCGACGTGGGCGAGGCGTCGGGCGCCAAGGTGCTGGCCGCGCTCAAGGCCTTCTCCATGTGGAATACCGCGCCGATCATTGGCGACCATCTCGACGGCGTCTGCACCTCTGGCCTGTGGGAAGCGCGGCTCGCCTCCGAATTCTACGACGGCGAGATCGCCACCTATGCGCCGGCCTACAAACCCGACGAGCTGGAGGAGATCTGCCGTCTTTCCGACCATGTCATCTTCAATTCGCCAGCCCAGATCATGCGAGCGCAGCAGATCATCGAACAGGCGCGCGCCACCGGCGGGGATTTCGACGTCGGGCTTCGCGTCAATCCCCTCCATGCCGAAGGCGAGGTGCCGCGCTATGACCCTTGCGCGCCGCACTCGCGCCTCGGCTTCCCGATCGACCAGCTCGAGGAGGAGCACTTCGAGCTGATCGACGGCATCCACATGCACACGCTGTGCGAGCAGGACTTCCCGCCGCTCGCGCGCACCTGGGACAAGGCTTTCGATGTGCTGGAGCCCTTCTTCGGCCAGTTTGAATGGATCAATTTCGGCGGCGGCCACCACATCACCCGCGCAGATTACCAGCGCGAGGAGCTGGTGCAGTTCCTTGCCGATGTTGCCGAGGATACCGGATCGCAGGTCTATATCGAACCGGGCGAGGCGGTGGCACTCGATGCCGGCATCCTCGTCGGCACCGTGCTCGACACCCACTGGAACGGTATGCCCATCGCCATCACCGACATCTCGGCGACTTGCCACATGCCCGATGTGCTCGAAGCGCCCTATCGTCCGGCAATGCTGGGCGAACAGCCGCTGGAAGATTTCACCGACGCGAGCGACGACGACATCGACGGTGGCGCGGTGCGTCTCGGCGGCCCGTCCTGCCTCGCCGGCGACGTCATCGGAGACTATCGCCTGCCAGTGCCCTGCGAGCCCGGCGCGCGTTTCGCCTTCCTCGACCAGGCGCATTACTCGATGGTCAAGACGACCACCTTCAACGGCGTCGCACTGCCGTCGATCTGGCTGTGGGACAGCGAGACCGACGCGCTCGAATGCGTCAAGCGCTTCGACTACGAGGACTTCCGCGACCGGCTGGGGTAGGCGGTGCCGTTTGCGGAGGCCTCCCCGGGGGCTCTCCAGCGGGCCGGTTGGTCGGGGAGACAGGATGGGGGCTTAGCCTTTAAGAATCTGATTTAAAAGGACTTGGTTTTACCCACCGACATTTCATACCAGCATAATTACCATCACCATGAATTTTTACTCGTTCCCTAGGGGCGCCCCGGCGCATTGAGCACACGGCGCGGATCAGCGAGCTAACGTGGCCCAACTCCCCGAAATTCTTCCTTACACTCGTCGTGCATGAAGGCCCATCTCGGACGCTAGCCAATAGCGGAGATGGCAGGCCAAGCCTCCAATATGATCGACCCGTGGCCGCCATAACGGTTCTATTCAACCGCAAGTCTGTCAATGAGCACGCTGCTTAGCCCGCCCGGCAATTGACACGCAATTTTCTCCCACGCCAGGCAACTCTTGAACCGCAAATCGAACACGTCCAATGAGGATCAATCGGGACCATCACATTGTAGGCATGTCCCGCCTGAGAGACGCACCGTGCTCCCGCTTGCAGCAAGGGTGCGAATGACGCAGTTCTCTCCTCCATATGCGTTCTGTTGCGCGTTCCGATTCGAGAACGTGTGATGCCGGAAGCATTCATGATTGAAGACGACGTGGTGTTAGGCATCGCGCATGTGCCCGATGGGGTCGAAATGAGATTGGTGCAGCACGGCGAAGGCTTCACCATCCTCCTGGAGGACAATGAACTCATGAGCACTGAAGCCAGCGCTTCGGAAGAAGCATTGGCAACGATGACCTGCGAGCGGCTTGGCGATCGTGAAGCCATACAAATGCTGGTGGGCGGTTATGGCATGGGATTTACGCTGCGCGCGGCCCTGGCCGCGATGGGTGACGACTCGAGTGTGGTTGTGTGTGAAATTGTTCCGGAGATAGTCGAATGGGCAATCGGCCCCATGCGGAACATCACCCGGGGATGCCTCGATGATCCGCGCGTCGCACTAATCGAAGAAGATGTAGCATTGCTCATTGATGCGGCTCGCGAAGGCTATGATGCCATCCTGCTTGACGTAGACAACGGTCCTGAGGGCCTGACACGTTGGCAGAACGATGGGCTCTATTCGAGGGATGGTCTGGACAAAGCCAAACGAGCGCTCAGACCCGGGGGAATTATGGCGGTCTGGTCAGCGTGGCGGGATCCTGCGTTCACTGTTCGTCTGGAAGAAGCCGGCTTCAACGTATCGACAGTCGCGGCTAGGTCACGGCCCGACTGCAATGACCTACTTCATTTCATCTGGTTCGCACAAAAGCCCTGATATATCGTGGGCAGATATCCCGCAGATATGCGGTCTTCGGCGTGCGCAGTTTGCTTTTTTCCGTCGTAGCGCCCATATGAGGGTCATCGCGAGCATTCAGCTGTAGGCGCTCGCGGCTGAGAGACCATCGGGCTCCCGCTTACGTAACGGGGACATACCATGGATCTCAACAAACTCTATTTTCAGCATCAGATTGCGATCATGGCTTCGTCCTCCGAGACGAATGTCGAAGAACGAGTGGAGCGGCGTGCCGAAGCGGCAGCCATCGCCCGGCGCATCCAGACCTTTCAATTGGGTGTAGGAGCCAAAGCCGCCAAGACCTGGGGTGGCCGCTGGCAGCGGGATGGACATTGGCTGCCCGGACAGGTTTGTTTGGCAAGTGGCCTGTCGGCATGACTGTGCCGCTTGGACCGACAATCACGAAGCCTCGCCAACTCAACTTTCGGCCAAGGCGCCGGTCCCGGCCGTTTCCGCCTGACCAGGCCAGGAGGCAAGGAGAGGTCACCAATCTGGCCTTTCTGCATCTCGGTGGCCGTGAGCGGGCGATGGCCTTCCTGAACGACCACGACACCGATCTTGAGGGGCGTCCCCTCGACATCGCCGTGGCGAGCCAGGAGGGCTGCTGGAGAGTGCAGAGAGCAATTCTGAGATTGGTCGCCTCCAGGTCAAGGGATTGACGGAATGGCCAAGGAAGAACTCCTCACGCTCGAGGGCGAAATCGACGAGATATATCCCGATGGCCGCTTTGGCGTCATGCTGGAAAACAATCACCGGATCATCGCTTACACAGCGGGCAGGATGCGTAAATATCGCATCCGGTCGATCGTGGGCGACAGGGTGCATGTCGAAATGACACCCTATGATCTTACCAAGGGCCGTATCGTCTACCGCGAAAAGGTCGGCGGTGGCGGCGGACTCAATAATCGCGTGCGCAACAAGCGACGCTGAAGATACAGAGAATCGGCGCGATGGATGCGCCAGGGAAGCAAATGAAAAGAACTACGTACAAGAATTATAATCATTCAAATCGAACAGGCAGAACGCCAAGACCCCAACAATACCGCCCGGCATTCCAACCTCGCACCTCGCCGGTTCTTTCACCGGATGAACTGCGTGGCATCGTCATGGAGTTGCTGGGGTGACCGCGTGAGACCCTTTGCGCGGCGGTAGTCGCTTCTATCACGCCTGGCGGATATGAGCTTCGTCAGGCAACATCCAGAGAGTGCAAGGAGAACCTGAATGAGCCGAGAAGAAGTCAAACCGTTCCTGATCAGCAAGAGCGCGGACGGGTCCTTTCGGCTCACGATTCGAGATACACGCTACAATTCCCAGGGGTATCCAATCGTCACAGCTGCCCAGCAGGACGAAGTTTTCGAAACGTCGGCCGCAGCCAAGGCGTTTGCACGTGAGAAATTTGGCGCGAAGACAGGCGAATATGCTACGAAGTAGCCCAATCCTGTATTCCGGCTCCAATCAAGGAACACCCAGACCTAAGTCCCAGTCGTGAGCTGGTAGAGCCACTCCATTGCGAAGATTACGATCAATGCAGACAGAATGGCGTTTCGGACATTCATGAATGCGACAGACGGGTCGGTTTCGGAACGTGCATGTCATGAAATCTAATGAATTTCGGCAGCGAGTCCGTCCGTGCTGCGCACCTGCCACTTGGCTCCCTGACGTTCAAGTTCACGGTTCAGAAATGGCACCGGAGCAAACTCGATCCCGGCAGCTACGTCGGGTGAGACTGTTACACCGCTCTCCTTGCACAGGCGTGTCGCTTCAACGAGCATGAGATAGCGGCCCTTGCCGATGGACCTAGGAGAGTTGCCCTTCTACATTTGCCGAGGCTCTGGTGCGGAGCCCAAGAATGTTATCGCTGGGTGCAAGGTTCCAAAAGAGCAGCCCCCCTATCATTGCGAACCATGCGATCACTACAACTGCCATACCGGCCTTGAGATATCTCGCTGGAACCCCTGATATTGCCGGACGCCCAGTTCATTGCGCATTCTTTGTATGCGTCTCGCGTAATGTCGGACCAGGCAGAAGCCGTGGTCCGTTCCACCGAATTGGTTATTCTCGGCATTGATCAGGGCGATCTGGTGCTGCCGCAGCAGTTCGTTGAGGTCCATGCATTCTCTCCCGCCTGAAACCCACAAGACTATTCTGCCTCATGCGTTGGATTTGCTTCGGCAATCTTGCGTGCCCTCTCGTCTTCAACGGCAATCGCCCGATTGGCCATTTCGCGCCACGCGGCCTCGGATCGCAATGCGCGTTCCCGCACGTTTGCCAGAGTGGCTTTGCGCGCTTCGTCGGCCGCTTCCTCTGCACGCTCTTCAAAGAATTCGATCTTCTTGTTACCTGTGTGCATTCACCGACCTCTGCCCGGATGAAAGAAGGCAGGAGGATTGCATTGAACGCAACCCTCCCGAGACATTCGATCCGGATCAGGCCGAAGCGAGGTTCACCGCAGACTCTTTGCCATTCTGGCCGCGCTCGACCTCGTAGGAGATGCGCTGGCCCTTATCGAGCGAGTGCATACCTGCGGCCTGAACGGCGGAAATGTGGACAAAGCTGTCACTGCCGCCATCTTCCGGCGCAACGAAGCCATAGCCCTTGTCGGTGTTGA
>CAYPFE010000208.1:0-5928 GCA_964409895.1 uncultured Novosphingobium sp. | reverse complement strand
AATTCGGCCTCGCCGCGCACTGGGCCTACAAGCAGGGCGACCGGCCCGACGGCCAGGTCGGCTGGTTGCGCGACCTGATCGAGATCGTCGATGCCAGCCACGACGCCGACGAGCTGCTCGAACACACCAGGCTGGCGATCTACCAGGATCGCATCTTCGCCTTCACGCCGAAGGGCACATTGCACCAGCTGCCCAAGGGCGCGACCGCTGTCGACTTCGCCTATGCGGTCCATACCGATCTCGGCAACACCTCGGTCGGCGCCAAGATCAACGGCAGGCACGTGCCGCTCAGGACCCAGCTCGGCAACGGCGATGTTGTCGAGGTGATCAGGAGCAAGAAGAGCGAACCGCAGCTTTCCTGGCTGGCCTTCGTCGTCACCGGCAAGGCACGCGCCGCGATCCGCCGGGCGGTGCGCGACCGCGAAAGGGCCGAAGTCGCCGAGATCGGCGGCAAGCTGTTCGACGAGATTGCGACACGCATACCCGCACGGATCGGCAAGAAGGCGATCAACGCGGCGATCGAGCGCCTGGACCTGAAGGATGAGGAAGACCTGATGTACGCGGTCGGCGCGGGCAAGCTCAGCGACGCCGAGGTGATGGAGGCCCTTGTCCCCGGCAGCTCGGAGGCGATCACCGACCAGCCCGACTGGCCCAAGGGCGACCGCGCCATCTCGATCCGCGGGCTGACGGCGGGCATGGGCTTCCATCTTGCCGATTGCTGCCATCCCGTGCCCGGCGACCGGATCGTCGGCCTGCGCGAAAAGGGCAAGAAGGTCGAGGTGCACACGATCGACTGCCTCAGCCTGGCGAACGGCGTCGACAGCGACTGGCTGGACCTGTCCTGGGGCGAACGCAGCACGGGCGCCATCGGCCGGCTGCGGATCGTGCTCTACGACCGCCCGGGTTCGCTGGCCGAGGCCGCCGCCATCTTCGCGCGCAACCGGGCCAATGTCGTCAACCTCCACATGCTCCAGCGCGAGGAACCGTTTGGCACCTTCGAAGTCGACCTCGAGGTCTCCGACGTAGCCCACCTCACCCGCATCGCCAGCGCGCTCCGCGCCAGCGAGGCGGTGGCCGAGGCCGAACGGATCTGATCAGCTTTTGTTGCAGGGGAAAAGTGCCGTCCAGAATATCCGAAAACAGACACATCTTTCTGATATGCGCCGTCGTGCTGTTCGAATTCATTTCGTTCGGCATCGCCAATCCCATGTTGCCCCGGCTCTTCGACGGGCTCAACCGGACGGGCATTCCAACTTCTGTCTATGTCTTCGCAGTCTTCCTGATCGGCGACACGATTCAGTTCTTCTGGGCGCCCGCATTGGGCACATTGTCGGACAGGTTCGGAAGGCGCCGGATTCTCGTCCTGTCCGTCATCAGCCTGTCGATCGGAAGCACCGCCCGCTATCTGGCCGACGAAATCTATATCTTCCTGATTGTCAGCGCGGTGCTGGGTTTCGTGGCGGCGACCATGTCGACTGCCATGGCGTCTGCGGCCGACGTTGCCGGCAAGGAAAGGCGAACCGTGGTTTTCGGCCTGATAACCGGGATGGCGGTGTCCGGCTATACGATCGGTCCCATGATCGGCGGCTTCACGAGCGACATCGACGCTCGTCTGCCGTTCCTGATCGCGGCGATAATCAGCATCCTGAACCTGCTGTTCGTCGTGTTTTTCCTCAAAGAGACGCTGCCGCCGGAAAAGCGCGAGAAGAAGCGAATCGGCCTCAACTCGCTGCCCTTCGTGGCCATATGGAAACAGCCACGGCGCATAAAGATGCTGCTGGCCCTGTTTTTCCTGTCCTACGCAGTCATGTCGATGCCGAACTCCATCATCATGGTCTATCTTATCGAACGGTTTTCGTGGTCGGGCACGATGATCGGCGCCGCGCTCGCGGTTCACATGTTTGTCGCTTCGTTGGGGCAGCTCGTTCTTTCCGGATGGCTTTCGCGCAGGTGGGGCGAACTCAACGTGACCATGCTTTCCATTCTTCTGGGCGCGATATTCCTGATCCTGATGGGCTTGGCGGACTTGACACCAATCATCGCAGCGTCCTTTGCCTTGCTCGGGATAATCGCGATCGCGATTCCGGCCTGCGCCAGCCTGATCAGCATCGCCACTCCCCAGGAAGACCAGGGAGAGATTCAGGGAATCCTGGCGAGCATGACGGGACTGTCGCGCATCGTCCTGTTCGGCGTGTTCGGGCCCGTCTTCGCCATCGTCCTGCAACGGGGCGGCGCGTCTATAATCAGCGGCCTGCCCTTCGTGTTTGTCGGCGACTGCCTGCTCGGCCTGCTGCTCTGGATAAGAAACCGGGTTCGCCTCGAACCAGCCTGAGTTTCCTTCTCCATTTCAGCTCCGCAAGTTCTCCCGGAACGTCGCGCCTGAATATTCCGTGCGGTATATCCCGCGCCGCTGCAGTTCGGGCACCACAAGGTCCACGAAGTTCCGCAAGCCCATGGGGCTGGTCGAGGTACCGATGACAAAACCGTCGCAGGCGTCCGCCTCGAAGACCTCCTGCATGTGGTCGGCGACCTGCTGCGGCGTGCCGACGGTGCGCGGGGCCATCCAGGTGGTGGCGTAAAGCCGCGCGGCTTCCACCAGCGTCAGCGGCCGCCCGTCCTTCCTGATCGAGCAGACGTTCTCGTAGAGGCCCACCGAGACGATCCGTTCCGGTGCCACGGGGACATCCGCAAAGATGGTGTCACCCGGCAGCGCGCGCAGATCCTCGCCGGTGAGGTCGCACAGCGTCTGCATGCCGAGATCGACGCTGGCGAGGCTGTCGACGTAATCGGCCTGGGCTTGTGCTTCTTCCGCAGTCTCGGCGGTGATGATGTCGAGCGCGGGGAGCACCGCGCAATGCGCCGGATCGCGGCCATGCGCGGCCACACGCTGCTTGATGTCGGCATAGATCGCCTGCATCTGCGGCAAATCCTGCTGGACGGTGAAGATCACTTCGGCCCAGCGCGCGGCGAAGTCCCTGCCCCGCTCCGACGAGCCCGCCTGCATCAGCACCGGGTGTCCCTGCGGCGGGCGCGGTGTGGTGAGGCCACCTTGGGTGCGCACCGTCTCCCCCTCATAGCGCACATAGTGGAGCCCCGCGGGATCGGCGAAGAACCCTTGCTCCTTGTCGAGCTTCAGCGCGTCCGCGTCCCAGGTGTTCCACAGCGCCATGCAGGCTTCGAGCACCTCGTCGGCGTGGTCGTAGCGATTGGTCCGCTCGTCGAGCGCGCCGCCGAAGTTCGCCGCTTCCATCGGATTGCCGGAGGTGACGATGTTCCAGCCCGCGCGGCCCTTGCTGATATGGTCGAGCGAAGCGAAAGTCCGGGCGATGTGATAGGCGTGGTGGAAGCTCGTCGACAGCGTTGCCGCAAGGCCGAGATTACTCGTCACCCGCGCCATGCAGGCGAGCAGCTGCAGCGGATCGAGCATCACCATCTGCCCGCCATATCTGGCGACGAGGTTCGGCTTGTCCTCGCTCTGGCCCTGGATGAACTGGTAATCGACGAGGAACAGCCCGTCGAGCAGGCCCTGCTCGCTGATCCGCGCGATTTCCTCGTAGCGTTCGGGATCGAGCACGAGGTGGCCGTCGCCTTCGGGCACGCGCCAGCCGCCGTTGTGGTGATTGGTCGGCCCCGCGCAGATCAGCGTGACGAAATGCATCTGGCGTTGCGGCAAGGCGCGGTTCTCCCGTTGGCCGGGGCAAACTAGCCGGATATTCCGCCTCCGCAAGCTTGCGCAGAGCGATCTGGACAAAGCGGGCCGGCTGCTTCAATCCTGTCGCTGCAACACGGGAGAGAGATAGCCATGGCACAGCCATTCGACGGATCGTTCGACCGCAGGGGAACCCTGGGCGTAATGGGAGCGGCGGGTGCTGCCACCCTGCTCGGCGGTTGCCGTTACGAGCCCCGCGAGGGCGATGGAGAGGGAAAGGATATGGATCTGTCAGGTGGGCTCCCGGAGGAGCGCGAGTTTTTCTACGACGCGAAGCCGGGTCCGGAATTCCGCGACGCGGCCAACGTCTGGTTCGAGGAAGAAAACGGCGAAGTCGCGATGCGCATCGGCATCGAGCATGTCGCCGAGGAATGGGACTCACCCGAATTGTGGCTCGACATCGCCTATCCCGACGGCCGCGTCATCAGCGGCCGCGAGCATGGCGCGAAAGGCCCCGACGGCAAACCGCGTGAAAAGCGCTGCGGGCCGCTGCAATATACCTGCATTGAGCCGTTCAAACACTGGAAGGTCAGCTTCGATCCCCACAAGGTGCGCGAACTCACCGCGCAACAGCTGATCGACCAGGCGATCCCCGACGCGCCGCCAATGCGTGAAGTCGCCTTCGAGATAGACTACAAGATGGCGGTGCCGCCGCTGATCTCGGGCACGCTGACGGCTGCCTCGCGCGAAATGATGTCGGGCGAACAGGGCACTTTCATCAGCCCGCGCTACGAACAGCTGTGCCGGGCCGAGGGCTGGCTGTCGATCGACGGCGAGAAGCGTGACCTCAAGGGCCAGATCCTGCGCATCAAGCGCCAGGGCGTGCGCAAGTTCGACGGCTTCTTCGGCCATTGCTGGATGTCCGCCCTGTTCCCTTCCGGCAAGGGCTTCGGCGTCAACACCTTCCCGCCCAAGGACGGCAAGGAGAGCTTCAACGAGGGCTTCATCTTCGACGGCTCGGGCGAGCTGATCCCGGCCAGGGCGGTCGAAATCCCGTGGATGAAGGAACTGCTGGTGAGCGGCGAACCGGTCAAGCTTGTGCTCGAAACCGACGACGGCCGGCGCGAGACGATCGAAGGCACGACCTTCATCAACTGCCGCTCCGTCGGCGGCGAGAACACCGTCCCTGACCGCTGGCCGATCGTCCAGCAGGCCCATGCGCATTATACCTGGGGCGACGAGAAGGCGACCGGCATGATAGAACGCTCGACCTTCGCGGAGCAGATGAAATTATAGGACGGGGCCGACCGTTTTAGGGCGTCTGCCGAGACTGAGCCAATGACCGGGCTGGGGTGGAAGGCGGACTGGCGGAGTCAAGGCGACACGTTGCCGTGGTTCACGCAGAGGCGCGCCATCCGCAATGGCGTCGGAACCGGAAATGCAGGAATCTTCCGGATCACCTCGCTAGCTGCCTCATCAGTGCGCGGGGCTTGGGATATTGTCGAGACTCGTTAGCGAAGACCCCTTCGCAACGGCCCGACTCTCGATATAGTGTTCTCCCGGATGAGAGGAGAACGCCGCGATGGTGCATGCCAGCCTGAAAGCCGTCTTGTGTCTGGGCCTTGCATGTCTGGCGCCGCCTGCCGCGCATGCCGACGAGGCGCAGGCTGAACCGAAGCTCAGCGTCTCGATGATGGGCGCGGGCTATCGCACCGCTGACCTCGATGCCGCGCTGCGCTTCTGGACAGAAGGGCTGGGGATGGCGGAACTGACCCGGCTCGATCTTGGCGAGCTGGTCGAGGTGATCCTCGGCTTCGACGGCAGGCAGACCCCGCCGATGATCCTTTTGCTCGCCCGCAAGGACGGAGCGGATGAGGAGATCATCGTCAGCGACAAGGACAAGCTGGTGCTCTCCGTCCCCGATGCGGAGGCGGCGCGCGTCCGGCTCGTCGATGCGGGCTACGAGCCTACCGCGCTACGTGTCCATGAAGCGAGCGGCACCAAGGTGTTCTTCGTCACCGATCCCGACGGGCACCGGCTTGAGATAACCCAGCCGCCGCCGATGCCCGTGCAATAGGCCAACGAGGGAGAGGAACATGGCAGATCAGGTCACCCGCCGCGTCGTAACCGGCCTTGCCGAAGACGGGCGCAGCACGATCATCATCGACGGGCCGGTGCCGCAGCCGAACCCCGTCGCCAACCTCATCTGGCGCACCGCCGCCGTGCCCGCCGACAACTCCGGCAGCGAGGACATGGGCGGTGCCTTCGACATGGCGATG
>CAYPFE010000207.1:0-5939 GCA_964409895.1 uncultured Novosphingobium sp. | reverse complement strand
TCGCCCGGTCTCGAAGGCGCGCCGAAGCAGGCAGCGCGAAGCGTCGAGAGCGATCCCGGGGCGCTGGTCAAGGCGCGCACCGCCGTGTCGGACAGCGAGCTGCCGCCCAGCAACAAATGGGTGGTGATCGCTGACGGACTGGCGCGCAACGGGCAGAATGCCGAGGCGGTTGAAGTCCTACTGGGGGCGGTCGACGAGGACCCGGAAAATGGCGAGGCCTGGCTGGCGATGGGTAATGCGCTGGTCTCCCATGCTGACGGGCTACTGACACCGGCTGGGCTCTATGCGTTCCAGAAGGCTGCGGACGCAGAGCCTGAGCATCCCGGGCCGCCGTTTTTCCTCGGCCTTGCACTGGCCCAGTCCGGACGGTTCGGCGAAGCGCGATCGCTGTGGAGCGAGCTTCTCGAGCGCAGTGCGGAAGACGCGCCGTGGCGCGAGAATCTGGAGAGGCAGTTGCAGCGGCTGGACGGGATCATCGCCCAGCAGCAGGGCCAGCTGCCGGCGCGCTAAGTTTCGTTGCTCAGCGCATGCTGTGCTGCTATGCGCCGCGCCGTTGCGACGGTTGCGAAGGCGGCGCGCCGCGAGTCCATTCGAGGACAATACGCAGACATGAGCGAAACCACGCGCGATGCGGCCGGCGAAGAATCGCCCGAGCTTGCCACCGATTCCGCAAGCGATACTCAGCCCAGCGGTCACGGGAATAGTGATAAGGTCGCACTGCTCGCCTTCGGTGCGATCGGCATCGTCTTCGGCGATATCGGCACCAGCCCGCTTTACGCGTTCCGCGAGACCTTTGCCGGCCATCACCCGCTGGCGATCGACAAGCTGCATATCCTGGGAGTGGTCAGCCTGATCTTCTGGTCGATGACGCTGATTGTCTCGATCCAGTACGTCAGCATCCTGATGCGCGCAGACAACAAGGGGCAGGGCGGCAGCCTGGCCCTGGTCGCACTGCTGACACGCTCGCTGAGAGACGCCAAATATGGTGGAATCGTGGTGCTTCTGGGCGTGTTCGCCACCGCCCTGTTCTATGGCGATTCCATGATTACGCCCGCGATTTCGGTGCTGTCCGCGGTTGAGGGGCTGACCGTCGTCCAGGGCAACCTCGCGCCGCTGGTGGTTCCGATATCGCTGGTCCTGCTGATCTTCCTGTTCCTGATCCAGCAGCGTGGCACTGCAAGTGTCGGCGCGCTGTTCGCGCCGGTCATGACGGTCTATTTCGTCGTGCTGGCGGTGCTCGGAATTTTCCACCTGATCCAGACGCCGGAGATCCTGCTGGCGCTCAATCCCTGGTATGCGGCGCAGTTCTTCCTGACCGACGGGTTCCTGGCTTTCCTGGCAATGGGTTCGGTCGTCCTTGCGGTGACGGGTTCGGAAGCGCTCTATTCCGACATGGGCCATTTCGGGCGCGGTCCGATGCGCCTGTCTTGGTTCGGATTCGTCATGCCGTGCCTGCTGCTCAACTATTTCGGGCAGGGCGCAATGATTATCGGCATGGACCAGTCCGGTGTGACCGAGGCGATCCAGAACCCGTTCTTCATGATGGCGCCCGAGATGATGCGGCTGCCGCTGGTCATCCTTGCCACCGTTGCCACCTTCATTGCCAGCCAAGCGGTGATTTCCGGTGCCTTTTCGATCACCCACCAGGCAATCCAGCTGGGTTTCATTCCCCGCCTGTCCATCCGGCACACCAGCGCGCGCGAGCAGGGGCAGATTTACATTCCGTTCGTCAACTGGGCGCTGATGATCTCGGTGATCCTGCTGGTCTTGTTCTTTGGCAGCTCGACCAACCTTGCCGCCGCCTATGGCATCGCGGTGACCGGCGCGATGTTCATCGACACCTGTCTGATGGCGGTGCTGGTGATCGCTGTGTGGCGCTGGAAGCTGTGGCTGGCGATTCCGCTCGTCCTTGTCTTCTTCATCGTCGACGGTGCCTATTTTGCCGCGAACATCCTGAAAGTGCCGTCCGGCGGCTGGTTCCCGCTGCTGATCGGCGCCATTGCCTTCACCATGCTGACGACGTGGTCGGCGGGCCGCAAGCTGATGCGCGAGCGCATGGTCGAGGCGGCGCTGCCGCTCAACCTCTTCGCCAAAAGCGCGCATTCGAGCGCAACGCGCGTGCCCGGCACCGCAATCTTCATGGCGTCGACCAACGAGGGCGTGCCATCCGCCCTGCTGCACAACATCAAGCACAACAAGGTGATGCACGAGCGCGTGGTGGTGCTGACGGTCGAGGTCCAGGAAGTGCCCTATGTCGACGAGGACGAGCGCTACCATGTCGAGGAGCTGGGCGACGGCTTCTACCGGCTGTCGATCAATTACGGCTTCATGGAGGAAACCGACGTGCCGGCGGCGCTGGTGGCACGGGCTGACTTGTGTGGCGGACCATTCGAGATGATGAAGACCAGCTTCTTCCTGTCGCGCCAGACGCTGGTTCCCTCCGAGAAACCCGGCATGGCGCTATGGCGCGAGAAGCTGTTCGCCTGGATGTCGCGCAATGCCGCAAGCGCGATGGAATTCTTCCGCCTGCCGACCAACCGGGTGGTGGAACTTGGCAGCCAGCTGGAGATTTGAGGGGCTGCGGGCGGAATCCAACAAATCCGTTCGTGCTGAGCTTGTCGAAGCACGCTTGCGCCTCCACCCTTCGACAGGCTCAGGGCGAATGGTTCTGGGAATTCAGCTCTAACCTCCAGCCGGCTCCCCGGCCGCGGCCATCACCTGCAGCGGGTTGAGATATTCGGTGTGCTCCAGAACCACCCCGTCGCGAATTCGGGTGAAGAAGACGTAGCTGTTTCGATAGATGTTGCCGTTGGCCATCGTCGCCGAACCATTGGCGGTGGCGACGACCAGTTCCGGGTCTTCCGTGCGCATGATGTTGACGTCGGTGAACTCGATCCGACTGCGCCCCTGTGCGGTTTGCTCCAGGACTGAGCGGACCCGTTCGCGCCCGCGTATTTCGTTGGGCACGCCGGGCGGAACATAAGGCAGGTAGAGTACGAAATCCTCGGCGATGGAGCCCGGAAACTGATCGAACTCTGCCTCGGCGAAGTGGTTGAGGAATGCTGCTTCCAGTTCGACGATGTCGCTCATGCCGGGCTCCCTGACTCTCGGTGTCGACCAGCATGGCGGCGGACCCATGGCAATTCAACAAGGAAAAGGGGCGGAGTCCAGTGGTTGGACTCCGCCCCTGATCGTCCCTTTCAGAACGCGGTGTGTCAGCCGAGGTTGGCGCTGACCATGCAGTAGAGCATCGGCAGCGACAGCAGCGTGTTGGTGCGGCTGGCTGCCAGCGCGCGAGGCCGTGCTACGGCCTTCTCCTCGTCGCTGGCTTCAACGATGCCGAGGATCTTCTTCTGCGCTGGCCAGATGATCACCCAGACGTTGAGGAACATGATGATCGCCATCCACATGCCCAGCCCGATCAGGTCGACCGCGCCTTCGCCATTGAAGGTAAGGGCATTGAGGTCGCTTCCGGGTGAGAACAGGTAGCCGCTCAGGTGGGCGACGACGAGGCCGGTCAGCACCGTGAGCAGGGCGGCATAACGGAAGTAGAACAGTACGTTGGGCGCGATGTGCTTGTTGATCGCACCGGTCTGTTCGGCCGGGATCGACGGCATTGTCGGGACCTGCACGAAGTTCAGGTAATAGAGCAGGCCGATCCACAGAATCCCGAAGAACACGTGGAACCAGCGGAATACCGAATTTGCGTCGAGCGGAATGCCCCTGCCGTCGAAGCTTGTCATCACGGCGATTGCGATGAGCACGCCGACAAGCAGTACCAGATTGAGATTGCCGAAGAATTTGGCCATTTCATCCCCCTTTTTCGATGCGCAGCTGTGGGCCCGCGCGGTAACTTGATGTCCAACTCACTCGCCATTTCCAGGGCGATTTGCCATTTATGCCCGAAAATCGGGCATTGTCACATGGCTGGACCCCGGTTTTACACTTATTCGTGCGGCGGATGAGTGATTACCTCATCCGTGGCCTCCACCGCAAGCCCGTGGCGCAGCACCATCGGCAGTTGCGAAAAGGTGAAGACGAAGGACAGCACGGTAAAGCCCCAGACCTTGATGCTGAGCCAGGTCTCGAATCCGCCATTCTCGGCGTTGTAGAAGTGTCGCAGCACCTCGTTCAGCACGGCGAGCGAGAGGAAGAACCACGCCCAGTTGCGCGAAAGCTTCATCCATCCTTCCTCGTCGAGCCCCTCGAATGCCGATTGCAGCAAGTAGCGCAGCAAGGATTTGCCCCTGAACAGCCCGGCAAACAGGAAACCCGCGAACATCAGATAGACGGCGGTTGGCTTGATCTGGATGAAATCGGGATCATTGAAATACCAGGTCAGTGAACCGAAGCCGAGGACCAGCACCGTGGAGAGCCATACCATTGGCGTGACATGCCCCAGCCGCCATTTGGAAATGATCAGCGCAATGACTGTCGCCACCATGAAGGCGATTGTGCTCTTGACCACGGCAAAGGCGACGCCGAAGCCGTCGTCGTTCTCGGGCGAATAGTGACGATAGGCGAGGAAGAACACCAGCAGCGGCCCGAAATCGACGAGCAGGTTGACCCAGGAACTTTTCGGCTTCTCGGGATCGCCTGCGGTTTGCTGTACTTGGCTGTCGTTCATCAGGCCACTCCGGCTATCACTTTGGCGACCAGGTCGGGATCGAATGGCCGCAAGTCGTCGATCTTCTCTCCGACGCCGATTGCGTGGATCGGCAGTCCATACTGTTCGGCCGCCGCCACCAGCACGCCGCCGCGCGCGGTGCCGTCGAGCTTGGTCATGACGAGGCCGGTGACGCCTGCGACTTCCTTGAAGATCTCGATCTGGCTGAGCGCGTTCTGGCCATTGGTCGCATCGAGCACCAGCACCACGTCGTGCGGCGCCTCGGGATTGAGGCGCCCGAGAACGCGGCGGATCTTGGCGAGCTCGTCCATCAGTTCGCGCTTGTTCTGGAGCCGCCCGGCGGTATCGACGATCAGCACGTCGATGCCCTGGCCGGTCGCAGCCTTGACCGCGTCGAACACGATGCTGGCAGGATCGCCGCCTTCCGGACCCCTGACGATCGGCACGCCGACGCGCTCGGCCCAGACGGCGAGCTGCTTGATCGCAGCGGCGCGGAACGTGTCTCCCGCCGCCAGCATCACGCCGTAGTCCTGCTCGATGAAGAGATGGGCGAGCTTGGCGATGGTCGTGGTCTTGCCTGAGCCGTTGACGCCGATCACCAGGATGACCTGCGGGCGCGGGAAAGCAACGATGTCGAGCGGTTTGGCTACAGGACGCAGGATCTCGGCGATTTCGCCGGCAACCACCTGCATGATCGCGCGTTCGTCGGCGTCGCGTTCGAACCGCTCGTCGGCGAGGCGCTCGCGAATGCGCGAGGCCGCCCGGGGGCCGAGATCCGAGGTGATCAGCGCATCCTCGATATCGTCGAGTTGGTAATCGGTAAGGCGGGTCTTGGCGACGATGCCGGAGAGGTTCTCGCTCAGCCGTTCCGATGTCTTGCGGAAACCGCCGAACAGGCGATCGGACCAGCTTTTCTTAGAGGTTTCAAGGTCGCTCATGCCAGCACGCCCTGCTCGACGCGGTCCGGCGTCACCGTCATGATCGCGCCGGGTTGCGCGCTGGGAGGAAGCCTGACCGGTGCGAAATTCTCGGCATGCCCGCTGCCGTCGGTCTCGGCCAGCACCCGCAGCTCCTTACCGACCAGCGAGGCCAGCCAGGCGCTGCGTTCCTGCGCAACGGCTTCGCGCAATTCGGCGGCGCGCGCCTTGACCCGAGCCGGATCGACGGCGGGCATACGGGCCGCTGGCGTGCCGGGGCGCGGCGAGAAGGGAAACACATGGCCGTGGACGATGCCGAGTTCGCTGACGATCGAGAGGTTGTTGCGGTGCATGGCTTCGTCTTCGGTCGGGAAGCCGGCGATGATGTCGGCGCC
>CAYPFE010000206.1:0-5947 GCA_964409895.1 uncultured Novosphingobium sp. | reverse complement strand
AGCTTGCCATCGACCGTCCGTGTGCCGTGCATGCCGAAGATGGCGTTGGCAATATTTGCCCGCCCCTTGAAGACCGCATCGACCTTACCGCTTTCGGGATACAGCAGGATGGCACCATAGAATTCGTGCTTGTTGCTTGTGAAGCCGTAGCCGAGGTTCTGTGTGCTGCTGGTATAGAGCCAGACGATGTCGTTGCCCGCCCAGTTGACGCTGTGGACCTTTGTGTCTTCCAGGGCCGCGCCACCGCGAACGGACTTGCCGCCATCGCCTGTGACCACCAGCATCCGCTTGCCCTCGACCTTGGCAATGAAGGCCAGCCCGGTTCCATCTGGCGAAATCGCCATGTCCTCGACGCCGGGGAGGTCGCCATAGGCTTCGAGCGGCGGCGGTTTGGGTGCGCTGGCCGGTTCCTCGGCTTGGGCTGGTGCGGCCATCATCGCCAGCGCTGCGGCCGACGCCAGAATCCTGCGGAGCATACGTTTTCCCCACTCCCGTTTATGCCGGCAAGTCTTGCTCCAATTGCCAACACTGACAAGTGCGAATTTATTTGATGAGCTATTCTTGCAAGACGATGAGAATTGGCGAACAATAGTGCGACAGATATGTGGCCGGGGAGAGGCGCGATGCATGGCGATGGTGGCACATGGACAGACCGCAACGCGGTCACCGGGCGCTTCGCGCTCAAATGCCTCGAATATACCGACTGCATCAAGCGCACGGTCGAGGCGGCGAAGCAACCGGGGTTCACGGAAGCCGGATGGGATGAGCTGGCAGCCCTGCTCGATGTCGAGAATTTCGAACGCGTCGGCAATGACAAGGTGGCGATGGGCTGGGACGTCTATCGCGGGCTGTTGATGCAATGGGGCACCACCACCGGCTTCTGGGCCGAGTTCCACCGCATCAGCCAGGTCGGCAACATGGTCTACCTTCACCTCACCGAGCACAACACGCCCGTTGGCGGCTCGGAAAGCGTGGTCAATTCGCTGACGACCTATGAGTATGACGATGCGGGCCGGCTGGTGAGGCTGGGGATCTACCTGCAGCACGCTTGATCGAATCGTTTGGCGTCTGTTTCGTTCCGCCTGCGCGGACCCAGCCCCCGGCTCAGGCCCACTCCCCGGTTTCTTTTTTAGCTCGCGATGCCTACATGAGCCCACACCATGGCACGCCCGCAGAACAAGACTTTCGACAAGGCCAAGACCGTCGCCGAGAACCGGCGCGCACGGTTCGATTATCATATCGACGAGACCTTCGAGGCGGGTATCGTGCTTACCGGCACCGAGGTGAAGAGCCTGCGTTTCGGCGAAGGCTCGATTGCCGAAAGCTACGCAGAGGTCAGGGGCGGCGAGGCCTGGCTGATCAATTCCAACGTGCCGGAATTCAGCCACGGAAACCGCCACAACCACGAACCCAAGCGTCCGCGCAAGCTGCTGCTGCACCAGCGCGAGATCGCGCGGCTGCAGGGCGCGGTCGAGCGCAAGGGGATGACGCTGGTCCCGCTTTCGATCTATTTCAACAGCCGCGGCAAGGCCAAGGTGGAACTGGCCCTTGCGCGCGGCAAGAACACGGCAGACAAGCGTCAGACGATCAAGGAGCGGGACTGGAAGCGCGAGCAGGGACGGTTGATGAGGCAACACGGATGACACCGCTGGCACGCTTCCACCGCTGGTTGCGGCACAAGACGCCGTCCATGCCGACGCGCGAGGAGATGGCTGGCAACCGCTGGCTTGCGCCCATCGCGCACCGCTTTCTCAGCCCGGAGCTGTGGCGGTTCACGCGTCGGTCCGTGCCGCGCGGCGTGGCGCTGGGCCTGTTTTCGGCTTTTATCATCCCGGTCGGGCAAATCTTTCTTGCGGCCTTCCTCGCCTTGCCCGCCCGTGCCAACGTTCCGCTGTCCGCTGCCGTGACCTTCGTCACCAATCCCTTCACCCTGCCGTTCTGGCTGGTGGCTGCCAACAAGGTCGGAGGATTCATCCTCAAGATCGACCAGGCGACGGTCAACACCACGGTGGCGGGCGAAATCGAAGCGGGTTCCTGGGCGCAAAGCTTTGGCTGGTTTTTGGAGACCGCGGGCGTCACGGCATTCGGCTTCATCGTGTTGTCGCTGGTCGGCGCCGCGCTGGGTTACCTGGTCTCGGGATGGGTCTGGCGCTGGTGGGTCGGGCGCAAGCACCGCGCGCGGCTGCAACGCTACTCCGCGGGCCAGGGAACGGCGCCATGACCGAGGCGGTGGAGGCCACCAGCAGCTGGTTTGACCGGATTGCCGTGGCCGCCGCCCTTGCCGGCAGCATCGCCCTGGTCTGGATTGTCACCAAACAACCCGCTGCAGTCGCGGTGTTCGGTGGAGGCCTGCTCGCCCTCGGTGCGCTCGCGGCACTCCTGTCCCGCCGCCGCCAGCCGGTGGCCGAGCCGGAACTTGCGATGCCGGACTGGTCGGTCACCGTTGCCGCAATCGAGCGCGAGGATACCGCTGTTGCGGTTACCGACCGGGCGGGGCGGCTGGTCTGCGCCAATCGCTGCCACGAGGAATGGTTCGGCGTGACCAATGCGCCGCCGCGGCTGCCTGCCGACGGCCCGTCGCTCGAGCGGCTGGGCGAGACCGCCCGCATTGCCTGGCGCGACGGTGAGGGCTCGGTCGATCGCGTCAAAGGCGATGGCGATCATGCCGGCCAGCAATGGCGCGGCGACGCCAGGCGGGCCGGGCGCGGCGACGACTATCTGATCTGGCGCTTCAGCCAGATCGAAGAGGAGGATGAGGTGGCGGAGCTTGCCGCCTGGCTTGAAGGCAGGCCCGGCCGGATGCTCTCCAGCGCGGGGATTGCTGCGGCAGTTGTCGATGCAGAAGGCATCGTCCGTGCGTCCAGCACCGGCTTTGCGATGAGGGCGACGGGCGACGATCAAGGCGCGGTGGTTGGCAAGGAATTCGTATCGTTCCTCAATGAAGACGAAGATGGCCGCATCACCTGGACCCGCGAAGGCCGGCACGCTGCACCGCTCACTCTTTACTACCTGCCTCTCACCGATCCCGACGCGCCGGGCGAAGCCGAGCCGGTGGAAGCGCCATCGCTGATGCTGCTGGCGGACTCTGGAACCGGAATTGGCGGCGGTGGCGAATCCGGGGGCACGGTTCCGCATCTCGAAGAGCTGCTCAGCCAGTTGCCGCTGGGCCTGGCGATGGCGGATCGCGACGGGCGGCTGCTTTTCGCCAATTCCGCTTTCATGCGCGCAGGTAGCCGCGAGGACGCTAAACTCCCGACCTACCCAACCGATCTCGTCGTCCAGCACGACAAGCGTGCCTTGTCCGAGGCGATCAGACGTTTCGCTCAGGGGCCAGCTGCCTCTGGCGATATAGCCGTGCGGCTTCTTTCACAGCCCGACGACCCGGTCTCGCTGAGCCTGGCCGGAGTACGTGGCCTGGGCGAGGCCGCCGTGCTGCTGGGGCTCACCGATTCGTCCGAGGAATCGCGGCTCAGGCGTCAGGTAGCCCAGGCCACCAAGATGCAGGCAGTGGGACAGCTCGCGGGCGGCGTCGCGCATGACTTCAACAATGTCCTGACCGCAATTCTGGGCACCTGCGATCTGATGCTGATGCGCCATACGCCGGGCGATTCCGACTATGATGACATCCAGCAGATCCGCGCCAACTCGAATCGCGCGGCGTCGCTGACCCGTCAGTTGCTCGCTTTTTCGCGCCAGCAGACGCTGCGGCCCGAAGTGTTGCAGCTGCCCGACGTCGTGTCGGACGTATCGCAGATGTTGAAGCGCCTCATTGGCGAGAAGATCAAGCTGGTTGTCAGGCACGATCGCGATCTCGGGCCGGTGAGGGCGGACCCGAGCCAGCTGGAGCAGGTCATCGTCAATCTTGCGGTCAACGCTCGCGACGCCATGCAGGGGCGCACGGACGGAGGCAACAAGCTCACACTTGCGACGAAACGGATCACGGCGTCCGATGTCCGGGCCATGGGCAGCGAGATCATTCCGGCGGGCGACTACACGGCGCTGGTGGTAGAAGACACGGGCGGCGGCATTGCGCCAGAAAACCTTTCAAAGATTTTCGAGCCTTTCTTCACCACCAAGGAGCGGGGCAAGGGGACCGGACTTGGTCTTTCGACCGTCTACGGCATCGTCAAGCAGTCCGGCGGATTCATCTTCGCCGACAGCGACCATGGCAAAGGAACGCGATTTACCGTCTATCTCCCGGTCCATGATGGCGCGCCGGACGGTTCGGCTTCCAGCCGGTCCGCTCCGCCTTCGGAAAAGCAAAGCGAATGGGCAGGCGGGGGTCGTATCCTGCTTGTCGAGGACGAGGATCCGGTGCGCATGGTCGCCGAACGCGCGCTGACGCGCCAGGGCTACGAAGTGACATGCGCCAGCGATGGCGAGGAAGGCCTGGAATACGTCCGCTTGGGCCGCAAGTACGATCTCGTCGTGAGCGACGTCGTCATGCCGACGATGGACGGACCGGCGATGGCCCGTGAAATCCGCAAGCTCGCGCCCGAGTTGCCAGTGCTGTTCATGTCCGGATATGCCGAAGAGCAATTGCGCGAGCAGATCGATATCGAGCGCATGCACTTCATGCCCAAGCCGTTCTCCGTGCAGCAGCTTTCGGAGCAGGTTGGCGAGGTGCTGGCGGCGAACGGGTAGGGATGACGCGCCTTACAATTTCGCTCCCCACTTCCCGATGCCATGCCACAGGGCTCGCTGCTGCACGACTTGCATCCATTCGTGGCTAATGCCTTCGTAAACTTTCGCGGGAGAGGGGATGTTGACGATCATGTCGTGCTTGGTGGTGAGCACGTAGCTATCAAGCTCCATGCCTTGGGCGAGGCGTTCTCGCCAGTTTTGTTGAACCAGCGAGAAGTCAGGCAGCAGCGTGCAGGCAACGATCCGGTCGTAGGTGATGAACAGCCTGTGATCGAACAGCTCCTCGAAGGCGGCGCGAACGGCACGGCTGTTGAGTTCGGCTGTATTCTTGGGACGAATTACGGCGATCAGAAAAAACAGCAGGTCAAGATGGAATGCGATGCTGTCCGGCAGACGATCCATGCTCGAGAGCGCATCGAGGTCGGTGAGCGTGAACCACATACCATTGTCCAGCTTCTCGCTTGTGGTCACCCGTTCGTCGAAGTTCTTGGCGGTGATGATCGAGCGGAACATAGGACCGTAGTCCGCGCCGAACGCTTCGACCTTCCCGCGAGCACCGCTAGCGAGCAGGGTCGATTTGCCGCTCGCGGGATAGCCGGCGACAAGGAACATGTGTCTGTCTTGTGTCTTCTCTGCCATGATCTCGGCCAGCTTAGTTTAGCCTGCCTACATGTCCATCAGAATGCTGTTCACGAAGGGATCGTCCCCAAAGAACAGCGGCTTGCCGTCGAAATGGTGGATGCGCCACAGCTCGTCCGCGCCGCGCTTCAACTCGATCGTCGTATCGGCGACCACGGTTGGGGCGGATGCCTGTGTGAACGGCCCATGGCCATGAGCCGAAAAGTTGAGGAAGATCAGCTCGACGCTTGCCGTGCCGTCGTCCCCGACCGTGATCCGCTGGTTGGCCATGGCGTGGCGCACCGTTCGCAACCCGTCCTTGCAGTTCTCGGCGACTGCCTTCTTGTCATCGGCATAGTGCTGGCGGACACCGTCATGGCCATGCCACGCGCTGTCGCCGACTATCATCGTGCATTCCGGGGTGAAATAGTCGGTGACCCGTTCCGCGCCGGCATCGAGCTCGTGGCAATAGTCGTAAAGCATCTGCTGGATGGCGACGATGTCGTAGAGCTGGTCCTTGCCGATTCTGCGCATGGCCGGTCCCCTGGCGGTCAGGTGTAGTCGCGCTGCTGTGCGAAGCCGGCAAAGGTCTCGTCGTCTTCCAGCGGGATTTCGTAGTTGCGCGTGATCATCGCCATGGTGAGATAGGTGCCGGTGAGCGCCACCACTTCCATCAGTTGCTCAT
>CAYPFE010000205.1:0-5971 GCA_964409895.1 uncultured Novosphingobium sp. | reverse complement strand
GTGGTGCCCTCGCCCCGGCGAAATGACAGCGAGAGAAACACGTCGCCTTGGCGCACTGGCACCATGTGGTGCATCGCGCCCGTCATCACGTCGACCGATCCGGGCTCGGCGATCCGCTCGAGGATCGGGCGCAGACCGGTGCAGATCGCGGGCACCGAAGCTTCATCACCATTGGGAATACTGACCTCGATCGCCCCGTCGACAGGCGCCCAGCCCTCCATGGCATGCGCGGCTTCCCCGGTCACCTCGCGCGCCTCGGGGATCGCCACACCCATGCGCACGGCATTGCCCTGCGCCGCCGCCGCGATATCGCCGCGCAGCGCGGCGAGCGCCTCGGCCAGTGCATCGAGATCGCCCCCGGGCGCATCGAACATGAAAGCCAGCCGCCAGTGTGTCTGCGTCATCATCCCCTCCGCTCCAATTATCGCTGGTCAATGAAATTGACGTGCGTCAATGTGTTTGTCTACTGCGAGGCAAGCTTGCCGTCATGCCCGATCGTGGAAGCAGCCGCCCCGGACAGGACGACACAGGCCAGAACAGCACAGGCCAGAACAGCACAGGCCAGAACAGCACAGGCCAGCACAGCAAAGGAAGGTGAGAGCGATGCCAACCAATACAGCAGCACTCGAAAAGGTTCCGTTCCGGGTCACCGACCCCGAACTGATTCCCGCCGAACGTTATTACGACGAGGAATTCTTCGAACTGGAGCGCAAGTATCTCTGGCCGCGCGTCTGGCAGATGGCGTGCCGGCTGGAGGAGATCCCCAACGCCGGCGACTATGTCGAGTACACCAATCTTGGCAAGTCGGTGATCGTGGTGAATACCGGCGATGGCATCAAGGCCTTCCACAACGCCTGCCGCCACCGCGGCGTGCAGATCGCCAACGGGCCAGGCAACTGTTCGAAACAGGGCTTCGTCTGCCCGTTCCACGGCTGGCGCTGGAATGCCGAGGGCGAAAACACCTTCGTCTTCGGCCGACATATCTTCGACGAGCGGGTGCTCGACCGTGCGGAGATCGACCTCGCGCCCTGCCGGGTCGAGACATGGGGCGGCTGCGCCTTCATCAACCATGATCCGAAGGCGCCCTCACTGCTCGACTCGCTCGGCCCGATCGCCACCCGGCTCGGCGCGCGCAACGCCGACAAGCTCAAGATGGACTGGTGGTTCGGCACCGTGCTGCCGACCAACTGGAAGCTCGCGATGGAAGCCTTCCAGGAAGGCTATCACGTGATGCAGACCCACCCGCAGCTGCACAAGCTCTCGCCGGGAAGCCCGCATGGTGCCGATGCCGACGGCTGGACCCCGGCGCCGCGCGAGACCGCGCGTGAGGCGGTCCGCCAGGCGATCGACTTCTACGCCTGCATCGGCGACGGCATGGCGGGAATGGTCCACCAGACCGAAATCGACGTGCTCGAACGGATGAAGGACATGGACGTGCCCGACGATCCGATGGCGGCCTTCATGGCG
Source organism: uncultured Novosphingobium sp. (assembly GCA_964409895.1). Classification (GTDB taxonomy): domain Bacteria; phylum Pseudomonadota; class Alphaproteobacteria; order Sphingomonadales; family Sphingomonadaceae; genus Novosphingobium. The sequence continues at coordinate 4,504 of CAYPFE010000205.1, read as the reverse complement.
ATTTCCGAACAGGCCAATGCCGAGATCACCAGGGACGGGCTGGAGCGCGGCGCGCCGATGTTCGACATTCCCTCGGTCAATGCCGAACACGGCATGATCAGCGTCGAATACATGTTCCCGCACTACTTCCTGCTGCCGACCTTCGCGGCGATGTCGTCCTACCGCATCCGCCCGCTGACGCCGGAGACCTGCTTCTACGAGATCTGGTCGCTGGTGCTGCGCCCGGACGACGAGGAATTCGAGACGCCGACCGAACCCACGATCCTGCCTTACGATTCAGCTGAATTCCCCGAGATTCCGCGCCAGGATTATTCCAACCTGCCGCGCCAGCAGCTCGGCCTGCATGCGGGAGACTTCAAGTTCATGCGGCTCGCGCGCGAGCAGGAAGGCATGATCAGCAACTACCAGCGGCTGATCGACGGCTATCTTGCAGGTCTCGACGACGAGACGCTGCGCAAGGGGCAGAACATCGTCAACTGCGGTTATGACTGCCCGATCCATGACATCGGCTTCTGAAGGATATCAAGACAATGAGTGAAGAACCCCATCTGCTGACCGAAGTGGTCGAAAACATCCTGATCGCCACGTTCAACCGGCCCGAAAAGCTCAACGCGATGAGCTTCGAAATGGTCGAACTGATCGAGGAGGCAGTGGATCGCTTTCGCGACACGCCTGAATTGCGGGTCATGCTGTTCAAATCGAAAGGCCGCTATTTCTCGGCCGGCGCCGATCTCAAGCAGGGCGACGCCGCCTCGCGCGGCTGGCCCGAGGCCGGGTCGGAGGTCCGCGAGAGCCACCGCCGCCTGCCGATGCGCCGGGTGTGGAACGAGATGGAAGGAATCGAGAAGCCCTTCGTTGTCGCCCACCACGCGCGCTGCGTCGGCGGCAGCCTGGAGATGAGCCTGTCCTGCGATTTCCGCCTCGCGGCCGCCAGCGCCAGCTACGCCTTTCCCGAGGCCAAGTTCGGCGTACTGCCCGCGACCAACGGCGTCAGCCGGCTGGTGCGCATCATCGGCCCGCACTGGGCGCGCTACATGATCATGGCCAACATCCCGCTCGAGGCACATGAGGCGTGGAACGCAGGCCTCGTTCACAAGGTGTTCCCGGACGAGACATTCGACGAAGATGTCATGGCCTTCTGCCGTCACCTCGCCAAGCAGGATGGTGAACTGGTCGGTGCGGCCAAGGTTGCGATCGAGCTGGCCAAGGATCTGCCGGCCTATCAGGCGGCTTCGGTCGAACGGCTGGTCAACAGCTCGATCATGACCACCCAGCACTACCGCGACCTCACCACCGCACATGTCGCCAATATCGGCAAGGGCAAGGGATACTGACCATGGCTGAGCAAGACGAGAACACCGCGAAGTTCCGGATCTTCCGCGCGAAGGACGCCAAGGGGCTGATGGAGGCTGGCTGCATGAGCGTGGAGCCCTTCTCCGAGACCGCACGCGCCGGCATGGATAAGGCGATTTCGGCCGGATACCTCGGCGGCGACGATGTCCGAATCATGACCGACGTGCCGGGCTTCGGCATCACCAACGTCTGGTTCAAGCCCGGCTACAACCTGCCGCTCCACAGCCACGACGCGGACTGCATGTATTACATCGTCGCCGGCACCATTCGGCTGGGCACCGAGGATCTGGGCCCGCGCGACAGCTTCTTCGTGCCTTGCGACGTGCCCTATACCTACAAGATCGGGCCGGAAGGCGTCGAGCTTCTCGAAATCCGGCACAAGACCAGCTTCAACTTCGTCAACCACGCCAAGGGCGAAGCCTTCTGGGAACGCGCCTACGAGGACGCGAAGGAGCACAGCCCGCGCTGGCCGGACATGGAGCGGCCAAAGGTGAATGCCTGAGCGATAGAAAGGGAACCCCGTTGCCCTCTCCCCTTGAGGGGAGAGGGCAAGACAAGCCTAATTCGCCGGGATCGCTCCGAAGAACTGCAAGCCGCCCTCGTGCGGATAGATATATTCGAGGTAGTGCCCGAGTTCCGGGGCCTCGATATAGATCGCGTCCATGAAGCTCGGATCGGCGAGGTCGAGTGCGACCGTCATCCCGCGTTCGGCGATCTCGGCCTTGACCGCGGCCCATTCCTCGTCGGAGTGGATCATGTAGCCGAGGTGGTGGAAAAGGAGGCCGAAGCTGCCGTCGGCGGGCAGCCGCGAAGTGTAGAACGCGGCTTCCGCCCCGCCCTTGGCGTCGATGATCTCGTACATGTTGCCGCCGACCCAGGCGAAGGCGACGCGGATCGATCCGCCCTCGCCCATCTCCCCTTCGATGTAGCTGTAGTCACCGATGCCGTATTTTGCGCGCAGCAGCTCGCAGGCGCGGTCAAGGTCGTTGGTGACGTAGCCGGTCTGGAACTGCTCCTTGCGCATCAGCCCGCTGGGCGCATGGGTGGGTTCCGGCGGGCGGGGAAGAATGGTGGTCACCTCAGGTCTCCTCGAAGCCGATGAAGCGCAGCTGCCGTTCCATCGGCGCACGTTCGCGCTCGAAGCCATTGACCGGCGCTTGCTCGTCACGATAGCCGATGGCGAGGCCGCAGAACAGCACCTGCTCCTCGTCGGAAATGCCGATATGGTCCTTTATCAGCCGCCCCCACATCGCCATGTATTCCTGCGCGCAGCTGTCGAGCCCCTCCTCGCGCAAGAGCAGCATCACCGTCTGCAGCCACATGCCGACATCCGACCACTGCGGCAGGCCCATGACGCGCGGGATGTGGCAGAGCAGCAGCACCGGTGCGCCGAAGGACACCGCGTTCTGCGCGGTCGCATGGGCGCGCATGTCGAAATCGCCGCGGGCGATGCCGAGCGTACCATATTGCTTCGCCCCCATCGCCGCGAGCCGGTCCCGGTATTCCTGCGGTATATCGGGCGGGGTGATGACATATTCGGCGGGCTCCTGGGCCGGCGTGGTCAGCAGCTTCTCCTGCAGGCTGCGCAAGGGCTCGCCGGTCAGCACAGTGGCTTCCCAGGGCTGGAAGTTGCAGCCCGAGGGCGCCCAGCGCGCGGTGTCGAGCACGCGCCGGAGCAGATCTAGCGTGACCGGATGATCGGTGAATTGCCGGATCGAGCGGCGCGAGAGCACCGCGTCGCTGACACTATCGGACTTCATCTGGCGGATGAACTTAAGCTCAGTTGTTCTTGATGAAGTCGAGGATGACCGGCACCAGCTTCGGCCAGCTGCGGAACAGCGTGTGGCCATCCTGTCCCGTCGCGGTCTGGTCGGAACGGTAGTTCCACTCGTCATCGTTCCACGGCGGATCAAGCATCACCGAATGCGTCACCAGCCGGTGGACCCACTCGGTCGTCGCACGGGTATGCGAGAGGTCCGAAACGCCGCTGCGGAAGATCAGCGTCGGCATGGTGATCCGGGCGAAATCGCGCGGTTTCATCCCCGGAACCGGGGAAATGTCGGACGGCGCGTAAGCAGTGGCCCATTTCTGCATCACCGCGATAAAGCGTTCGGGGTCCATCGCTCGCAATGCATCAGCGGCCTGGGGGTTCTTCTGCAGGTGCTCTGCCCAGCTGGTGGCCTGGAGCACCGCTTCCATGCCGCCCTTGCTCGCCGCCGTCGCCGCCTCGCCGCAGTAATAGGTCGCAAGCTGCATCAGCCCGATCGGATCGCCGCTGATCCACCACAGCGCGAGATGCGAGCAGATGTCGGGATTACGTGAACCCGCCAGCATCGAGACGCGCGAGCCGCCCGAGCCGCCCGCGATCACCGTCGGCCCGAGGTCGAGCTTGCGGATCAGGCCAGCGAGCGCATCAGCCTGGTTCTCCGATTCGCTTTCGCCCAGAAGGCAGGTGTCGGAATAGCCGCAATTCGGCCGGTCATAGATCAGCACCCGGCGTCCGGCCTCGGCGAACAGCTCCGCCATCTCGCGCAGGCCCGGCACGTCCATGGTGAAGCGCCCGCCCGGCGTCAGCGCCACTGCGGGGTCCCCTGCCTTGCCGATCAGTTCATAGGCGATGCCGACACCGTTTACGTCCATTCTTTCCATGATGATTCCTCTCCGTTTTCGCTTTGTGCGATTGCAGGGGCCATCCTTGAACGGCTGGGCGTACGGTGCAAGAGCTAAGTGCACACTGCGCGATCGTGCTTACTTGCTGGCCGCTCCCATTTGCGCATGGATAGCCGTGATCCGCATACGGGCGTAATGGGTTGGCGAACCTTGCCGCCATTTCTCAAAGGGCTCATCGAATGGAACGACTCTTTACCCTGCTCGCATCCAGAACTGCATTCGCGACGGGGCAACCACTCGCTTTTGTAATCGCCTCCGGCATCATCATCATGTGGGTCCTGACCGGGCCGGTCTTCGGCTGGTCCGACACATGGCAACTCGTTGTGAACACCGGGACGACGATCGCCACCTTTCTGATGGTCTTCCTAATACAGAACTCACAAAACCGCGATGCTGCTGCAATCCAGGCGAAGCTCGATGAGTTGATCCGCGCAGTGCACGACGCCCGAAATGAATTCGTTGGCATCGAACATCTGACTGA
>CAYPFE010000204.1:0-5977 GCA_964409895.1 uncultured Novosphingobium sp. | reverse complement strand
GCGCTGGCCCTGCCCGCCGTGCCCAAAACCATGGTCGTGATCGGCGGCGGCGTGATCGGGCTGGAACTCGGTTCGGTCTGGCGCAGGCTCGGCGCCAAGGTCACCGTGGTCGAATTCCTCGACCAGCTGCTGCCCGGCATGGACGGCGACATTCGCAAGGAAGCCGCCAAGATCTTCGCCAAGCAGGGCATGGAGCTGAAGCTCTCCACCAAGGTCACTGGCGCTACTGTGCGCGGCAAGACCGCAACCCTGACTCTGGAACCTGCCGCTGGCGGCAAGGCCGAGACGCTCAAGGCCGACTGCGTGCTCGTCGCCATCGGGCGCAAGCCCAACACCGAAGGGCTTGGTCTCGATGCCATCGGCCTGGAACTCAACAAGCGCGGACAGATCGAGACCGATCATTTGTTCCGCACCAAGGTCGATGGCGTCTGGGCGATCGGCGATTGCATTCCCGGCCCGATGCTCGCGCACAAGGCCGAGGACGAGGGCATTGCCGTCGCCGAGAACATCGGCGGGCAGGTGGGCATCGTGAACCACGCAGTGATCCCTTCGGTCGTCTACACTTACCCTGAGATCGCGGGCGTCGGCCTGACCGAGGAACAGGCCAAGGAACAGGGTGCGATCAAGGTCGGCAAGTTCCCGATGATGGCGAACAGCCGCGCCAAGACCAACCGCGAGCCCGACGGCTTCGTCAAGGTCATCGCCGATGCCGAAACCGACAAGGTGCTTGGCGTCTGGGCGATCGCCTCGGTTGCGGGCACGATGATCGCGCAGGCCGCGCAGGCGATGGAGTTCGGCGCGCTGAGCGAGGATATCGCCTACACCTGCCACGCCCACCCGACCCATTCCGAAGCGGTCAAGGAAGCGGCCATGGCGGTGCGTGGCAAGCCGATCCATATGTGAGCCGCATTTCGCGCTTGCATTGGCTGCGCACCGCGCCAACCTGCTCCCGCAACCAGCCGGGAGGGGCATGTGACCAAGAGCCTGACAAACGAACCCGGAGCTATCGCCACGGCAGCTGCAATTGCCGCCGGCGACATTTCTCCGCTCGAGGCGGTCGATGCAGCAATCGCGCGGATCGAAGCGCTCGACGGGCCGCTGAACGCGGTCGTCGTGCGCGACTTCGACCGCGCTCGCGATACGGCCAAATTGCTCGATGGAAAGCGGCCCACTCCAGACCAGCCGCTGTTCGGCGTACCGATGACGGTCAAGGAAAGCTTCAACATGGCCGGCCTGCCGACCACTTTCGGACACCTCGAATTCAAGGATAATGTCGCGCAAGCGGATTCGCGGGTCGTCGAATTGCTCAAACGGGCAGGCACAATCATCCTGGGCAAGACCAACGTCCCGCCCGATCTCGCCGACCTTCAGTCGGATAACCCCGTCTATGGCCGCACCAACAACCCGCGCAACCATTCACGGGTTGCGGGTGGTTCTTCGGGAGGTTCCGCCGTAGCGGTCGCCACTGGCATGGTGCCTGCTGAGTATGGCACCGATATCGGCAGTTCGATCCGCAACCCAGCGCATTTCAACGGCGTTTTCGGCCACAAGACGACCTTTGGCCTCGTCAGCAAACGTGGCCACACTCACCCGATGGCAGGCGGCCTTGACGTGCACGATTCGCCGCTGTCGGTTGCCGGGCCATTTGCCCGAGACACCGAAGATCTCGCCTTGTTGCTGGAGGTGACCGCCGAACGCCCGGTTCTGCGAAGCGGAAAAGCACTCAAAGACATACGATTCCTCGCAATCGTCGAGCATCCGGTGAGCAAGGTCGATGCGTCGGTAAGCGAGCCGATCGAGGCGGCGCTGGCGGCAATCGAGAGCGCTGGCGCGCGCGTCGACACGAACAGCAATCTCGTCCCCGATCTGGCGCAGCAGCATGCCGATTACATGCTGCTGATGCGGGCGGCGATGACGCGCGGCCAGCCCCGGCCGGATGGTGAGGCGGTCTCTCTCGCAGACTATTACCAGCTGCTCGATGCACAGGCCCGCAATCGCTACGCCTGGTCCGACCTGTTCGAGAACTACGATTTCGTGCTTGCCCCGCCGCTGCCCTTCGTTGCCTACCCGCACGACACCGTCTCGATCTTCGACCGGCGGATTTCGATCAATGGCAAGGACAACGCGTTTATCGACGCTCTAGCCTGGGCAGGCCTGGCGACATTCCCCAACCTACCCTCGACCGTCGTTCCGGTCGGCGAAAGTGCCGGACTGCCCTGCGGGATGCAGGTCATAGGTCGCGAATGGGCGGACCTCGATTGCATCGACGCGGCAGGGCAGATCGCCCAGATCCTCTCGGACTGACAGGCGACCTGTTTTGCAGGATCTGACCCCCGCCCTACCAGCCATCCTCAGCTGGCTCGACGTTGCCGGGATCGCCGAGTTTGCCCTTTCCGGTGCAGCGCTCGGCGCGCGCCTCAGGCAGACCTTCGTTACGCTCGCCTTCTTCGCGCTCGTAACCGGGGTCGGTGGCGGCTCGGTGCGGGACCTGCTGATCGGCGCGCCGGTCTTCTGGGTGCGCGAACCCTGGGTTGCTCCCGTCTGCCTCGGAGCCGCTCTGCTCGCTTGGTTCACTCCGCATCGCTGGTGGGAAGGACGCCTGTTCGAATGAGCCGATGCAGCCGGCCTGTCCGCCTATTCGGTGCTCGGAGCGGTCAAGGCGCTGGGATTCGGCGTCCCTCCGGTAACCGCCGCGCTTATGGGCATTATCACCGGCTGCGTCGGCGGAATCGTTCGCGACGTGCTGGCCGGGCAACCCTCGATCCTGTTGCGCCCCGAGCTTTACGTAACCGCGAGCGCACTGGCGGCGGGGCTGGTCATCGCCGGGGAACTGGCCGGGCTACCCGGTCCCCTGGTCTGGAGCGTAGCCGCGATCGCCGGCTTCGCACTGCGCGGTGCCGCCATACACTGGGCAATTGCTTTGCCCACCTATCGGAGTAGCGAGGAGTAACGCCGCCCCAATTCCACCTCGCCTTCCCCGTCCACGATCTAGATGCAGCTCGTGCGTTCTGGGTTGGAGTGATGGGCTGCGCGGAAGGCCGCAGCGCCGACGACTGGGTCGATTTCGACTTTCACGGGCACCAGATCGTCGCCCATCGGATCGAGGGCATGGCCGCGCTCGACGCTGGCGCCAATGCGGTCGATGGCCATAATGTGCCGGTGCCGCACTTCGGACTGGTCCTGCCGATGGAAGAGTGGCACGCGCTTGCCAAACGGCTGCGCATGGGAGGAATGGCTTTCGACATCGCACCGCAATTTCGATTTGCGGTCATACGGGCGAACAAGCGACGATGTTCTTCCGCGACCCCTCGGGTAACGCGATAGAGATCAAGGCCTTCGCCGATCCGGCGCAATTATTCGCGAAAGACTGAGAAATTAACGACCGGGATCGCCGCACCGACAGGGAACCCTCTGCCTGGCGCGGCGATCGACCGGTCGCAATGTTGCCGGCTCACGGACCTGAGCGCGGCATGTGAAACTCTCTAACTCAGCGCGCGGCCATCGACCGTTGCGCTGCGGACCCGTCCGTCCGGTCCGGCGGTGCAGCTGAACGTACGTCCGTCGCGCAGCGTGCCATCGACGCGCCAGCCATTGCTCTCGCGATTGACCCCCTCAACCGATTCGACCTCGCGGTTGCCACGCTCGATCTCGCCGGCGCAGGCGCTGATCGCACCGTCGATTGCGTCGCCGCCGCGCCAGTCGCTCGAACCATAGCGGTCAACGTCGCGATCGTTGGCGTAGCCCGCATCGTTGTCGCGCTGGGCGCGCCAGTCGCGATAGTCGCTGTCGGATGGATAGCGGCTTTCGGGGTACCGGTTGGGATAGCGATAGTCGCGCGCTTCGCGATTGCGGTTCGACTTGCTGGCTGCAGAGGCGATAGCAGCAATACCGCCGATGATAAGAATACCGGCCAGAACGTCGCCACCGTCGATGCCGCGATCACGATGGTAATGCCGCGCCATGGCAGGTGTCGCCGTCATCGCGAGCGCCGCCGCCGAAGCAAGCGCCAGAGCCGGTGAGGAAGTTAGCAATCTCATCATGAACCGTCTCCTAGCGAAGACAACGAGGCCAGTAGATAGCGACTAAACGGTCCTGCCTGTCGCGTGGCTGAACCGTTTCGTCGCAAGTGAAGTTTTTTGACATCCGCTCCGGAAATTCACCGCAGGCCGCGAATGCCGCTGTAATCGATGTCGGAGATACGTCCGTAGCGCACCTTGCAGGTGAACTTGCCGGTGTCGTAACGACTGCGTCCCCAGCGGTAGCCGCGATCCTGTACCGCGATGCGTCCGCGTACGTTGTAGCCGTTGCGCTTGCGCTGAACCCGCGTCACCTGGGTAACGTCGGCCCGGCCGCGAACATAGCGTGTCGCGTTGTTTTCCGCAGCACGAACACAGGCCTCCACCGCGCCGCGCGACCCGTGACGGCCATAGCCGCCATAGTAGTTGCCATATCCGGCGCGCTTGTAGCGATAGTCCCTTCCGTAGCCGTAGCGGTCACGATCCTTCTTGCTGGCGGCAGCGGCAACAGCCGCGATCCCGCCAATTATCAGCGCGCCCGCAATCACTTCGCCGGCATCGATGCCGTCGTTGTTGCGGTCACGCGCGAGCGCGGGGGTGGCAGTAGTGACCGCCATGGCGCCGGCGGCCACGGTGCCCACCAGCGCCCGCCTGAGCTTTCGGGTGAGTCTTGTCATGGCTCTGATCCTTGCATTCACGTCGGGGCGGAATTGCCCTTCGATGATCCGGTTCTACCAAAGCGGCCGTGAGGTGGGACTGAACTCGCGCGACAGAGGCTGTTCATGTAAGTAACAATTTGTATGAACGGCTGAATTGTGCCTTCAGCGCTCCTGTTCGGGCGGCGTCAGGCCCGTCCAGTGGGCGAGAAAGGAGAGCACATCAGCGCCCTCCTCAATCATCTTGTCGGTGGGCTTGCCCGCGCCATGCCCGGCGCGGGTCTCGATCCGGATCAGCCGGGGTCGCCCGCCCTCATCCGCAGCCTGCAGCGCCGCGGCATATTTGAAGCTGTGGCCCGGTACGACGCGGTCGTCGGTATCGGCTGTCGTAATCAGTAGCGCCGGATAGTCCGCGCCTGCGCGAATGTTGTGATAGGGCGAATAGGCGCGCAGGACCCGGAAATCCTCCTCGACGCTGGGATCGCCGTAGTCGTCGGTCCAGTACCGACCGGCGGTGAAACGGTCGAACCGCAGCATGTCCATTACCCCGACCGCCGCATTGCCCGCCGCGAACAGGTCAGGCCGCTGGTTGACTACCGCGCCGACGAGCAAGCCACCGTTCGATCCGCCCTGGATCGCCAGACCGCCCCGGGGCGTAATCCCCTCGGCGATCAGATACTCACCCGCCGCAATGAAATCGTCGAACACATTTTGCTTGTTGGCAAGCCGCCCGGCATCGTGCCACTCCTTGCCGTATTCGCCGCCGCCGCGCAGGTTCGCCATGGCAAAGGTGCCACCTGCTTCGAGCCAGGCCATACGCAGCGTTGAAAAGCCAGGCGTCATGGCAATGTCAAAACCGCCATAGCCGTAAAGCAGCGTCGGCTGCGCCCTGCCCTGCTTTTCCGCCTCCTTGCTGCGGACGACGAACATCGGCACCCGAGTGCCATCCTTGGACGTGTAGAATCGCTGCGAGACATCGTAATCGCGCGGCTCGAACCCCGTATCGGGACTTGCAAACAGCGCAGATTTGCCGGTCGTAAGGTCCATCCGGTAGATCGCGGTGGGCTGGTTGAAGCTTGAAAATGCATAGAAGGTTTCGGGATCGTCAGGCCTGCCGCGAAAGCCCGAAGCGCTGCCGATGCCGGTGAGCGACACGGTGCGCACCGACTTGCCGTTAAGATCGTAGATCAGCGCGCGCGAACTGGCATCCCGGAGCAGCGAGACCACCAAGTGACCGCCGATAATCCGCGCATGGCGCAGGATATCGGTGCCCTCGGGAATGATTTCGGTACAGCGCGGCTCCCG
>CAYPFE010000203.1:0-5991 GCA_964409895.1 uncultured Novosphingobium sp. | reverse complement strand
GCCTCAGGAAGATCGACTAATGTCGCAACAGCCCCTCTCGGGCCTCAGGGTGTTGCTGCGTGCCAGCCGCGCAGCCGCCGCCTATGCCGGCCGGCTGCTGGGCACCATGGGGGCCGAGGTGATCCTGGTGGAACCGGAGGGAGGCTCTCCGCTGAGGCGTGAGCCGCCGTTCCTGCCGGATACCGAGGTGTCTGCGGTGTTCGCCTATCTCACCGCCGGGATGCGCAGCCTGGTCTGCGACCCGGCGAGCGAGGAGGGACGCAGCACACTGGGCGCGCTGCTGAGCGAGGCCGACGTGTTCATCGACGATACGCCGGTGGCGGAGCGCGCGGCTCTCGGCCTCGACGAAGCGGCGATAGCGGCCAGCCACCCGCAGCTGGTCCATGTCTCGGTACTGCCCTTCGGTGCGGCGGGCCCCAAGGCCGGCTGGAAAGGCGAAGACCTCACCATCCAGCACGCGGGCGGCGAGGGCTACCTGCTGCCCAACGGGCTTGCCGTCGAGATATTCCCCGACCGACCACCGCTCAGGATCTTCGGCCATTTCGGCGAATACCAGGGCGGCATCGCCGCAGCGCTCGGCGCGCTTTCGGCACTGTGGGTACGCGACGAGGTCGGCGGTCAGTTCGTCGACATCTCCAGCCAGGACGCCAATCTCGCGGTCGGCGCCTTCGCCATCCAGCGGCTCGGCGACGGTTCGATCGAACATCGCGTCGAGCGCAGCTTCCGCTACGGCGGGGTAATCCCGTGTGCGGACGGCTATCTCGAGATGCTGACGCTCGAACAACGGCAATGGGACGGCCTCGTCAAGCTGCTGGGTGAGCCCGAATGGGCGCTGGACCCGGCGCTGGAGGATTCGCTGGAGCGCAGCCGCAGGGGCCCGGAGATCAACCGCCACATCCGCGCGTGGGCGCTCAGCCGCAAGGTCGACGACATCGTCGCGGCCGGCCAGAAGCTCTCCGTTCCACTTGCGCGCTACAACACGCCGGCGGAAATCCTCGCCGGAGCGCAGGAACGGCATCGCGGGCTATTCCAGGCCGTCGAGGTGGGCGATGCGATGCACGACATGCTGGTTTCGCCTTCGCATTTCGGCGGCGAGCCCCTGACCCTGCGCGGCGGCCCGCCCGCGCTTGGCGAGATGAACGCGGCGAAGGTGGAGGCGACGCAATGACCAAACCCCTCCACGGCATCCGCATCGCCGATTTCACCGTGCACAACGCAGGCCCGTTCTGCACGCACCTGCTCAGCCAGCTTGGCGCGGAGATCGTCAAGATCGAGAGCGCGATGCGGCCGGATGCCTTCCGCAAGCCGCACCCGGTCTATGGCCGCATGGGCCCGGCGACCTTCGACCAGGTTTCCTCGACCAAGCTGTCGGTCAGGATCAATCTCAAGAAGCCGGAAGGCGCGGAACTGGCGAAGCGGATCGTCTCCGTTTCGGACGTCGCGGCGGAAAGCTTCCGGCCCAAGGTCATGGACCGGCTCGGGCTCGGCTTCGAGGTGCTGAAGGCGGTCAAGCCCGACCTCGTCATGCTGTCGGTCTCCTCCTGCGGCCAGAGCGGTCCGGATTCGCATTTCGCCGGCTACGCGCCGCTGTTCGGCGCCTGGGGAGGCTTGGGCGAACTCACCGGCTACGAGGACGGCCCGCCGGTCGAAATCCGCCACGTCATGGACCACACCGTCGGCATGAATGCGGCGGTCGCGGTGATGGCGGCCCTCCACCGTAAGCGCCGGACCGGCGAGGGCTCCCATGTCGACGTTGCCGCGCGCGAAGTCGCGGCCTCGCTGGTCGGCGATGCATTGCTGCTGTCGGCCGCCGGAGGCGAACCGCGCCGCATCGGCAACGCCCATCCGCGCATGGCCCCGCACGGCGTCTACCCGGCGGCAGGCGAGGATCGCTGGGTCTCGATTGCAGTTGCCAACGACGCGGAATGGCAGGCGCTGGCCGGTCTGATCGGCTGCGAGGACACGCGCTTCGCCAGTGAGGCAGGCAGGCGCGAAAATGTACAGGACCTCGACCGGGTACTTGCAGGCTGGACCGCCGCACGCGACGCAAACGAAGCAGCGCTCGAGCTTCAGCAGGCAGGCATCGCCGCCCATGCCTCGTGGACGACACCGGAACTGGCCGCGGACCCGCATCTTCAGGAGCGCCGCGCCATCGTCGAGGTAGCCGAACCGGACGGCACCAAGCGCGCTGCCGTCGGCGTGCCGATGTGCCTGTCGAAGGGCCGGGAAATCGGGATCGACCGCGGCACTCCGAAACTCGGCGAGCATGAGGATTATGTCTACGGCGAGCTACTAGGCATGTCGCTGACCGAGAGGCAGGCGCTGGAAGAGGCGGAAGTGATTTATTGAGCCCCTGTGGGGTGGATGAGGAATACCAATGAGCGAAACACCAACCCTCGGTTTCATCGGCCTCGGCGTGATGGGCAGCGGCATGTGCGCCAATGTCGCGAGCAAGCATAATGCACCGGTCTATGCTTTCGACATGGTCGCCACGGCACTGGAAGCCGCGTGCCATGCGGGTGCAGTGCGCGCGGACAGCGTCGCGGAAGTCGCCGCCAAGGCTGACATCATCTGCCTGTCGCTACCCGGCGGCGCACAAGTCTCGGCGGTCTGCGCGGAAATCGCCTCGGTCGCACGGATCAGCACGACGGTGATCGACCTGTCCACCACCAGCGTTGCCGAGGCGCGGACTATCGCCGGCAAGCTTGCTGAAAAGAACATGGCTTTCGCCGACGCGCCGGTAGCGCGCACGCGGCAGGCGGCGATCGAGGGCAAGCTTTCGATCATGGTCGGCGCCCCGGACGATCTGTTCGCGCGGATCGAGCCGGTGCTCTGCTACATGGGCAGCGATGTTACCCATTGCGGCGATGTCGGCTGCGGCCAGGTCGTCAAGCTGATCAACAACACGCTGAATTTTGTGCATGTGCTGATCCTCGCCGAGATGATGGTGACGGGCGAGCGCGCCGGCGTCGACGGGCAGCGGCTGCTCGAGGCCGTGTCCAAGGGATCGGGCGACAGCTTCATCCTCAGGAACCACGGCTTCAAGGCGATGGTGCCGCGCGACTTCCCGGAAAAAAGCTTCCCGCCCGAATATGTGCTGAAGGACATCGGCTATTCGATAGAACTGGCCAAGGACATGGGCGTGAAGCCGGAACTTTCGGAACTCACCCAGAAATATTACGAGCTGGCGGTGGAGAACGGGCTTGGCGGGCGCTATTTTCCCGCCGTCATCGAACTGATCGAAAAGGGCATCACGCCCAAGGGAGAGGCCTGAGCCATGCAGCCACTGGAAACGAAAACGCTCGACTATCGCGTGGTCACGGAAGGGCTGGAGTTTCCCGAAGGCCCCATCGCCATGCCCGACGGTTCGGTGCTGGTCGTCGAGATCAAGGGCGGCAATCTCACTCGGGTCCAGCCGGACGGCAGTAAGGAAGTCATCGCCAATGTTGGCGGTGGGCCCAATGGTGCCGCGATCGGACCGGACGGGGCCTGCTATGTCTGCCAGAACGGCGGCTTTAACTGGATCAAGGAGCCCGATGGCTTTGACCGCCCGCATGGCCGCGCCGACAGTTACATCGGCGGCTCGATCCAACGCGTCGATCTTTCGACCGGCGAAGTAACCACGCTATACGACAACTGCGACGGCGAGCCGCTGAAAGGCCCCAACGACATCGTCTTCGATGCCGACGGCAACATGTGGTTCACCGAGCATGGCAAGACCTATGGCCGCACCATGGACTGCGGCGCGGTGTTCTTCGCGGCCGCCGACGGCAGCTTCATCAGGCAGGCGGCCTTTCCGATGGTGACGGCAAACGGGGTCGGCCTCTCGCCTGACGGCAAGACGCTCTATGTCTCGGAAACCGAGACCGGCAGGCTGTGGCACTGGCCGATCACCGGACCTGGAGAGCTCGCCAAGGAGCCCTGGCCCTCGCCCAACGGCGGCAGGCAGGCCGGCCATGCGATGGGTTACCAGCGCTTCGATTCGCTGGCGCTGGAGGAGAACGGCAATATCGCTGTCGCCACGCTGGTTACGGGCGGCGTCACCGTGTTCTCGCCCGCAGGCGAGAAGCTCGAATACTGGCAGGGGCCGGAGCCCTATTGCACCAACATCTGCTTCGGCGGGCCGGACATGACAACCGCGTGGATCACCACCTCGGGCTACGGCAAGCTGATCCAGGTCGACTGGCCAAGGGCCGGGCTCAAGCTGGAATTCTGATTTCCCGGCTCAGGCCACGCCCAACAGCGCGAAGCTGTCGTGACGCGCGGCGGCATTGCCGAGGCGGTGGAAGAACAGCTTGATGATCGGCGGATCGACGCGCCGGGTGATCGCCCAGAGGTAATAGCCGTACATCACCCCCTCGCGATACTGGGTCCAGGCATCTTCCTCGCCCGGCATGTCGAAGCCATACCCCTTCATCATCGCCAGATATTCACCCATCAGCCGGCGTTCCTCGGCCTCGGCGAGTTCGACCGGCAGGACGGCGCAGAGGTGATAGGCGACGTCGAGCGCCCAGCCGCCCTTCTGCAGCAGCTGCCAGTCGATCAGGCCCGAGCCTTCGGCCGTACGGAAATTGTTGCCGGCGTGGCTGTCGCCGTGGATCATGAACTGCTGGCGCACCTCGTCGCGATTGGCGAGCTCCTTGACGCCGTCGATCAGCCTGCCGGCATCGAGCACGCTTTCCGGCACGCCTTCCTTGCGCGGATCGTCCATCAGCCCCTGCAGCTGCTCCGGAGTGACATAATTCGCGCGCGCCAGCTCGGCGGCGCGCGGCTTGATCCAGGGTGCGCCGTCAAGAAAGGCGCTGCCGGCATGGAGCGCGGCGAGCTGGCCGAGGCTCGCCAGCGCCTGGTCGGCACTGAAAGCCTCCAGCGCGGAACAGAAATGCGCGCCATCGGCGATGAGGTCGCGCATGATCAGCACGCTTTGCTGGGCCTCGCGGTCGGTAACCACCGCCACCGCATCGGGCACCCGGACATTCACCGTCGGCGCGACCCTGGTGTAGAAATCGCCTTCCAGCACGCAGGTCGGTCCGCCCCGCCTGCCCATCTCGTCGACGTCGAGCAGGCCTTTGAGGCAGAAACCGTGCTTCTCGCCATCATCGCCGAAGGTCACGGCGAATCGCACCTTGGTGGCGACGGTCTTAAGAAGCTCGACCGTCTCGACCGAGGTGACAGGCGCGCCGCCGCTCACGGAGGCCAGCGCCTCGCTCAGGAACGCCGGATCGAGTGCTGCTTCGAGCGTCTCTGGCACCGCGATCGCGGGTTCGGCGGGGGCGATGTTGCTGATGGTGGCGCCTGACATGTGATTCCTCTCTTCTCGGTGTCACGCTCTATTGACGCAATTCGCGATTTCGGTCCATGCTTCGCAATAGAGAATTTTCTCGCAACCGCGCGGACTGCATTGGACACGTCCCGCGCGCCAGCCTGAAATGGGGAGAAGCATGGGTAGACCGCTTGAAGGCATCAAGGTGATCGAAGTCGCGATGTGGGCATTCGTGCCGGCTTGCGGGGGGTTCCTCTCGGACCTGGGCGCCGACGTCATCAAGATCGAGCCGCCGACGGGGGATCCGCTGAGGGGCCTGCAGACCGGCGCGCTGCAGGACAACAAGCGCAACATCGATTACAGTTGGGAAAGCTACAACCGCGGCAAGCGCTCGATCACCCTCGACCTCAAGCAGGAGGAAGGCCGCGAAGTGCTGATGAAGCTGCTCGAAGATGCCGATGTGCTCTTGACCAACCTGCTGCCCCGCGCGCGCCGCAAGATGCGGATCGACGCCGACACCATCCGAGAGCAGTTTCCCCATATCATCTACGCCAGCGGCAGCGGGGTGGGACCTCACGGTCCCGAAAGCGAGAAGGGCGGCTACGACGCCATCACCTTCTGGGCGCGCGGCGGGCTTTCCTCGACGATGACCGAGGAGGACGCGGACCGGCCCGTCGGTCCTCCGGGACCGGCTTTCGGAGACACTCTGTCAGGCTCGATGCTGGCGG
>CAYPFE010000202.1:0-5996 GCA_964409895.1 uncultured Novosphingobium sp. | reverse complement strand
ATCGAGGCCGTGAGTATGGAAAAACTCCCCAGGACGGGGAGTGGGAACAGCCGCAGGCTGGTGGAGGGGCGCAGGGGGTCTCGCGGTCGGCTTCGGGACAGCTCTTGCTTGAGCTTGCCCCTCCACCCCCGGACCTGCGGTCGGGCGGTCCCCCTCCCCGTGCCGGCGAGGTTCAAGCGGCACCACTGTCTTCGCCACCCTTGCCCAGAGCGCGGCTTCCTCGCTCGAGAGCTTGCGCCCGTGTCCGGTCACTTCCTGCCCAGCCGCTGCAGGGTGCCCGTGGGCAGCAGCAGCAGCGCCTTGCCCCGGCCCTGAAAGCCGCCGGCGATGCGGCGTGCATCCTCGCCCGCGCCCCAGAAGGTGTCGAAGCGGTTGGCACCCTTGATAGCCCCGCCGGTGTCCTGCGCGATCCACAGCCCGTCGGCGTTGTTGCGGTCAAGGTCGAGCCAGACAGGCGCACCCAATGGCACGAATTTCGGATCGGCGGCAATCGAGCTTTCTCGCCTGACCGGCACGCCGAGCGCGCCTATCGGCCCATCGCCGGTCAGCTCGCGGAAGAACACCCAGCTGGCGTTTTCCCGCATCAGCGCGCGGCCTTCCGCAGGATTTTCCCGCAGATACTGCATGATGCCCTGCATCGAGCCGGAATATTTGCCGGGGCCTTCGCCCAAGAGGCCGCGCTCGCGCATCACTCCGCCGATCCCGGTATAGGGATGGCCGTTCTGCCCGCCATAGCCGATGCGCATGACGCTGCCGTCTGGCGCGGCCAGCCTGCCCGAACCCTGGACCTGGAGGAAGAAGAACTCGACCGGGTCGGCGGCCCAGGCGATCTCGAGGCCGCGGCCTGCCAGTGCCCCGTCCTCGATCTCGGCGCGGGCGTAATAGGGCACGAACCTGCCCTGAGCATCGTAGCGGCCAAGCGGCATCCTGCCGTTCGCAAGCGGCTGGGCATCGCCGTCCTTCGCGCGCACCAGGTCGGGCGGCATGGCATAGACGGGGACATCGTATCCCGGACGCCGGACGCGCGATCCGGCAATCTGCGGCTCGTAATAGCCGGTGGAGAAAGCCTCGCCGGTTCCGACCCTGACCGTCTCGAAATGCTGCATGAAGAACCGGTCGGCAATGCCGGGTTGCCAGGAAGCGGCAGCATTGCACGCCGTCTGCCAATCGGAGCCCGATGTGAGACCGCTGGCGTCGGATCGGGAAGTAAGCCTCGGACAGCTTTCACGGAACGAGGCTAACGCAGCCTCTGCATCGTCCCTGCCGATATTTAGGCTCCCGACCGGGGGGCCTGGTTGCAGGCGCGATGTCAGTGCCGTCTCTCCCGCTGCTAACGGGGGCGGGGGCGTCGGGCGACTCGGTTCGGGAATGATCCTGACGCAGGCGGGGGCAAGCAAGGCCAGCGCAAGCACCGGGGCGATGCGCAGGCACGGCAGTGTCATGAAATCAGCCCTCGTCGGTTTCGTCGAGCAGCCAGTCCGGATCGGCAGACGAGATGTTGCGCGAGAAGCTCCACACGTCGACCGCTTCGATCGCATCGTCGAGCGAGCCGGCGATGACATTGCCTTCGGCATCGCGTGTCACCGCGGCGATGTCGGAGCGGAAGCGCACCGTGATCCGCGCATAGGGTGCATTGTAGCCGGCCGACGTGATCGCCGTGTCCTCGATCCGCACCAGCCGGTTGTCGAGCGTCTCGCCTGCTTCCTCGCGCGCGTCGATCGCAGCGGCGAAGCTGTCATAGACGTCGCGGTCGCAAAGCTGGCGCAGCTCTTCCTTGTCGCCCTTCCAGAACGCCTCAAGGATCATGCGGTATGCGGCACGTGCGCCTTCCATGAAGGCAAAGGCATCGAAGTGGCGATCGGCCGCAGCAATTTCGCGCAGGCCTCGTTCGACAGAAGGAGTCGCCGAAGGATACTCGCGGCGAAGGCCGGGATGCGGCAGCTGCGTCTCTTCGGGATGCGGTGCGGCCGGGCGCTGCGCCCGGGGGTCGCCCGCAGGATTGTCGAAGCGGCCCTGGATAGGCTCTTCCTCATGCTCTGCCCTGCGGCCCAGCACGGAATAGAGCCGCAGGCCCAGAAAGGCCGCGATCATGGCCAGGATCACGATTTCGACAGTCACGCTAACAGTCCCATTTGCTACGCCGGGTCACAGGAAGGCCTGCATCATACCCACAGATAGGTAGGGTTTACAAATGAACAACGTGTGAGCGGGCGACTTTTTTGCCGATATCCCGTTCCGATACGGCCGGGTGTGCCGGATTTGTACGGTTGAATGCCCGGGAGCGCGGTTGCATGCGCCATTGCCGCAAGCCGTTCACGGTGCTAGGCGCGCCGCTCAAACAGCCCGCAATCACTGGAAAGCACACATACCATGGCCGAAGATGGCAATATCATTTCCGATCTCAAGCTTGGCAATGGCGGCAATGGCGAGGATACCGACCCGGTAGCCGGCATTATTTCGCAATATGTGAAGGACCTGTCGGTCGAGGTGCCCAACGCGCCCGAATGCTTCCAGTGGCAGGAAGCGCCACAGATCGACATCCAGTTCAACATTTCGAGCCGGACCGTCGAAGACGAGGTTCACGAGGTCGAACTGAAGATGGTCGCGACCGCCAAGACCAACGCCGGCACCGCCTATGCCGTCGATCTTAGCTATTGCGGGCTCGTGGGCATGCGCAATCTCGACGAGGCGCAGGCCCATGCCTTCACTTTCGCCGAAGCGCCGCGGATCATCTTCCCGTTCGCGCGGCGAATCGTTGCCGATGCGACTCGCGATGCCGGCTTCGTGCCGCTTTTGCTTGAGCCGATCGACTTCAACGGGCTTTACCTGCAGCAGCTCGAGGCCCAGCAGCAGCAGGAAGAAGGCGGCGAGGGCGCTCCCGTAGGCAACGCCTGAGCAACTAGCGGGCAGAGGGGCAGCCCCATGAGCCTCGTCAGAAACGTAGGAACGATCGGCGGGCTGACGGCTGTCAGCCGTGTCTTCGGTTTCGTGCGCGACATGCTGCTGGCGCGCGTGCTGGGCGCGGGCGGCGTGGCCGATGCCTGGCAGCTGGCTTTCCAGCTTCCCAACATCTTCCGCCGCCTGTTTGCCGAAGGCGCCTTCGCCCAGGCCTTCGTTCCGCTGTTCAACCGCCACTACAAGGAAGACGGCGGAGACCTTTCGGAAGCGCGCCGGTTCTCCGAAGAGGTGCTGGCGGTGCTGATCCCGATCCTGATCGTGTTCTCAGCATTGGCGCTCATTGCCATGCCGTGGATCATGGGCCTGTTCGCCAGCGACGCGCTGGAGGCCGATGGCAAGACATTCGATCTTGCCGTGCTGATGGCCCGCGTTGCCTTTCCCTATCTCGCGCTGATGAGCCTCGCGACGCTGTTCGCCGCTGTGCTCAACTCGATGTCCCGCTTTGCCGCCGCCGCCGCCGCGCCGATCATGCTCAACATCTGCCTGATCACGGCGCTGGTCGCCGGAGCGCTGGGCGGGGAGCGCGAGGTGACGGGGATATACCTTGCGCTCGCTGTCAGCGCCTCGGGCCTGTTCCAGCTCCTCTGGCTGGCGGGCTGGGCCTGGCGGGCAGGCTTCGCGATGAAGGTCAGACGCCCGCGCGTCACCCAGGGCGTGAAGGAGCTGGGCATCCTCGTGCTGCCTGCCGTGTTCGGTGCCGGCGTCTACCAGATCAGCCGGTTCATCGACCTGTTCTTCCTTTCGACCCTGCCGGACAAGTCGATCACATTCCTGGCCATGGCCGACCGGCTGAACCAGCTGCCGCTCGGCATCATCGGCATCGCGCTGGGTACGGCGATCCTGCCGTCGCTGTCGCGCTTCATCGCCAATGAGGACACGGACGGCGCATTCCGCCTGCAATCGAATGCGGTCGAGCTGGCACTGTTGCTGACGCTGCCGGCTGCCGTCGCCCTATACATCACAGGCAGCGCCTTCACCCTCGCCTTCTATACCGGCGGAGCCTACACTCTCGCCGATTCGCTGGCGACCGGTGCGGTGGTCTCGGGGCTTGTCGTCGGCTTGCCGGCCTATGTGCTGGTCAAGGTGCTGGTGCCGAATTTCTTCGCTCGCAAGGACACGCGCACGCCGGTCTACACCGCTGCGATCAGCCTGGTCATCAATGTCATCGCCAATTTCCTGCTGGTGCCGCGGTTCGGCGTCGTTGGCCTGGCGCTCGGCGGCGCTATCGGCGCCTGGAGCAACTGCGCGATGCTCTACGCGATCCTCGCAAGGCGCGGCTACTACCGGCTCACCGGACTGGTTGCCGGGCGGATTGCGCGCATCGCACTGGCCGCCGCCGTGATGGGTACGGTGCTGTGGTACGCGATGCCTTACGGCGCGCAGTGGTATTCGGGCTCGGTGCTGGAAAGGGTCGTGGCCGTGATCGCGCTGGTGGGGCTGGGGGCTACGATCTTCTTCGGCATCGCCATCCTGCTTGGCGTGGTCAATCGCGAAACCGTCGGCCAGCTGCGCCGGCGGCAGGGTTGAATAGGGGTTTCAGGCAAGGCCCTTTGTGATAAGGGCGCGGCCATGGATCGGATAACCGCCCTTTCGAATATCGCGCCGCGCCGCTTTGCGGTTCGCGGCCGGGCGGCCTGGCGATGGCTTGGTTTCATCTAGGCCAAGCACCGCCTGACCCGGCCAAACCGGAAGGCATCCCGATTTGCGAATTCCAGAAAGACGATTCCCATGCGCGTAGTCTCCGGTATCCAACCCACCGGCAAGCCCCATCTCGGCAATTACCTGGGCGCGATCCGCAATTATGTGCGGTTGCAGGACGAGGCGCATGAGGCCGGCGGCAGCTGCCTGATCTTCCTCGCCGATCTTCACGCGATCAGCCTGCCGCACGATCCGGCGGAGCTTTCCGCCAACACCCGCGAGATGGTGGCGACGCTGGTCGCCTGCGGCGTCGATCCGGCGAAGGCGGTACTGTTCAACCAGGCGCAGGTGCCGCAGCATGCCGAGCTGCAATGGCTCTTGAACGGCACCGCGCGGATGGGCTGGCTCAACCGCATGACCCAGTGGAAGGACAAGGCCGGCAAGAACCGCGAGGGCGCCAGCATCGCGCTGTTCACCTACCCGGTGCTGCAGGCCGCCGACGTGCTGCTTTACCAGGCGACGCATGTGCCCGTCGGCGAGGACCAGAAGCAGCACCTCGAACTCGCGCGCGACATCGCCCAGAAGTTCAACAATGACTTCTGCGCGGAGGACGCGCCGGTGTTTACGCTCCCCGACCCGATTATCCCGCCGGACGCGGCGCGCATCATGAGCCTGCGCGACGGCACCGCGAAGATGTCGAAGAGCGACCCCTCCGACATGAGCCGCATCAACCTCACCGACGATGCCGATGCGATCATGCAAAAGATCCGCAAGGCGAAGACCGACCCCGAACCGCTGCCGTCGGACGAAGCCGGGCTGGAAGGCCGTCCCGAGGCGGCGAACCTCGTTGGTATCTACGCCGTGCTGGCGGAAACCGATGTTGCGGGCGTGCTCAGGGATTTCGGCGGCGAGGGTTTCGGCAAGTTCAAGCCCGCTTTGGGAGAGCTGCTGGTCGAAAAACTCGCCCCCATCAACGACCGCTTCAACGCGCTGCGCGGGGACCGTGACGCACTCGACGCGATCCTGCGCGACGGCGCGGCCAAGGCCCGCGCGCTGGGCACTCCGACACTGGGCGCGGCCTATGCGGCGCTGGGGCTGGTGCGGGGGTAGGCCGCGACGGTTCGAGCGGGAGCAAAATTTCGGGTCCGGATGCCGCGTTGATCATCCCGAAACCGGACTTTCCGGACACGACGACCTTACGGTCGTTCACGTAAAGGTAGGAGTTTCCCTAGAACGGAAGTTTCTCTCTACTCAATCCGCTGCAGCTGCAATTGTTGCGATTTCATCTCTAAAAATGATGCGCATTGCGGAACGGTAGGCTCTGCCTAGATCGGCGGCATGCGTACTGACGTGCTCCCCTGATTGTTACCGGTCAGAGGTAGAGTCTGGCTCCTTCATGA
>CAYPFE010000201.1:0-6018 GCA_964409895.1 uncultured Novosphingobium sp. | reverse complement strand
AAACCCTATTAGAGAAACCCAATATCACTGGCCCAGCCTCAGGGGGCTAGACAGGGTACCTCACGCGAGGATGTGCTTGCCTACATGGAGTTCCCGAAGGAGCACTGGAAGCAGATCGCCTCGACCAACCCGCTGGAACGGGTCAACAAGGAGATCAAGCGAAGAGCCGATGTCGTTGGCATCTTTCCCAACGATGCCGCAGTGATCCGCCTCGTCGGAGCGCTGATGCTCGAGTAGAACGACGAGTGGGCCGTATCGCGCCGCTACATGACACTGGAAACCATCGGCTCGCTGAGCCATAATCCCACCGTCAGTCTGCCAGCTCTGGCAGACTGACACGAACCGGAGCCTGCCATGGATCCACGGTTCCTACACCACCACCCGGGACACAACCGATTCTTGCACTAGCATCAGATTGGATCTGTCTGATAAAGGGGGTGAAATCCCTCTTGTCTGTGTCGCTAGATCCAACCAATATCTTCGGTGAGCCGATGTCGCTTGCGACGAAACTCAAGCACCTGCGCGAAAAGCGCGGCCAATCGCAACAAAAGCTCGCCGATGCCCTCGGCGTATCAAGGGTATACATCTGGAAGTTAGAAAAAGGCAGCAAGAAGAATCCAAGCCTCGATTTGCTGATGCGATTGGCCGAACATTTCAAAGTGTCCATCGCATATTTCCAAGATGACATGAATGTGCCGGAGGATAACGAAGCGCTCCAATTCTTCCGGGATTTCCAGGGCAAGCTCTCCAAGAAAGCTTGGAAAGCATTGCGGGGTATGGCGGAGGCAATGAAGTCGAATGATAGCGAATGATCTGTTGCCGATGGACCTTGCCGATTTCGGCTCTCCGGAGACCTTGATTGGCGTCATCCTCAAGTATCATCTGGATATACCGGGCGGTATTCTCGTTGAAGCGACTATCGCATCGGTGTGCACCGCTGAGATTGCGCTATATCGGCGCAGTTCCGTTCGAGGGCGCGCGAGACGGACTGCGTATTGCGCTGAAATCGGGCGCCCGGGCTGATTGATAGACCGCAGTTTTACAACTCCCCTGCCCTTGTGGCGTCTGCCGCCCAAGAGCCCGCCGAAAGGAACCCCGATGTCCGAAACAGCCGCATATGTTCCCCCGAAGATCTGGCAATGGGACGAGCCAAGCGGCGGTACGTGGATGGCGATCAACCGCCCCATCGCCGGGCCGACGCATGACGCGGAGCTTCCGGTCGGGAAGCATCCCCTGCAGCTCTATTCGCTCGGCACGCCCAACGGGGTGAAAGTCACGATCATGCTCGAGGAGCTGCTGGCGCTTGGTCACGCGGGTGCGGAATACGATGCATGGCTGATCTCGATCCAAAAGGGCGACCAGTTCGGTTCGGGCTTCGTCGGGGTCAACCCTAACTCGAAGATTCCCGGCATGGTCGACCGGTCGATCAATCCGCCGGTCAGGATTTTCGAATCGGGCGCGATCCTCACCTATCTCGCCGAGAAGTTCGGAGAGTTCCTGCCGGCGGAAGTTCATGCGCGCGCCGAGTGCCAGTCATGGCTGTTCTGGCAGATGGGCAGCGCGCCCTTTCTGGGCGGCGGTTTCGGCCATTTCTATGCTTATGCGCCGGAAAAGTTCGAATATCCGATCAACCGCTATGCGATGGAAGTAAAGCGGCAGATGGACGTGCTCGACCGGCGGCTGGCGGAAAGCGAATATCTTGCTGGCGACGCCTACACCATCGCCGACATGGCAGTGTATCCGTGGTACGGGCTGATGGCGCAGGGCAAGCTCTATAACGCAGGCGAATTCCTGCAGGTCCATGAGTACACCCATGTCAATCGCTGGGCCGAGGCGATCAAGCAGCGCCCGGCGGTGATCCGGGGACGGCTGGTGAACCGCGCTTCCGACGATCCGGCCGTGCCGCATTTGCCCGAACGCCACGATGCCAGCGATATCGATGCGGTGCTGAAATAGCGCCGATCACGCTTGACGCGGCCCCCATGATCGCGATGGTGGCGAACAAGGTATTTTCGGGAGACGCCATGATGATAGGGTCCAATTTCAGCCTCGCGGGGCCTGCCCAATGAGCGGCCCGGTCCTCACCGGTGCCCGTTTCGTCGGCCAGCGCCTGCCCCGCAAGGAAGACCAGCGTCTGCTCACCGGCAAGGGCCGATACGTAGACGACATTTCGATGCCTGGCATGCTCCATGCAGCGTTCATTCGTTCCACCGTGGCACGCGGCAGGATCTCTTCGCTGGATACGGAGGCGGGGAAGGCTTCGCCCGGCGTGGTGGCCGTGTTCACCGTCCGGGATTTCGAACCGCTCGGCGTGGAACTCTTGAACGGCTGGGCGATCGAGGGCCAGACGCAGGAACGGATTCCGCTGCTTGCCGAAGACCGGGTGTTCCATGTCGGCGATCCGATCGCCATCGTCATCGCCGAAAGCCGGGCGCTGGCGGAAGACGGGGCCAACTTGGTCGAAGTCGACTATGACGAGGAGGATCCCGTCGTTACGCTCGGCGACGCGCGCGGTGACCGGCTGGTGTTCGAAGGCCGGGAAAACAACGTCGCCGCCATGATGGCGACGCCGGAAAACCCTGCGATTAACCAGGCGTTTGAACAGGCGCCGCATGTCGTCACCACCACCATCAAGCACCAGCGCATCGCCCATGCGCCGATGGAGCCGCGCGGCATTGTTTCCCTGCCGCAGGGCGGCGGCGAACTGACCATTCACATCGCCTGCCAGAATCCGAAGACGCTGGCTCAGGACATAGCTGCGCATTTCGGTCTGTCGCAGCGCAAGGTGCGGGTGCTCGCCAAGGATGTCGGTGGCGCCTTCGGGCTGAAATCGCGCTGCTGGCGTGAGGAATGCGCGGCGATTGCCGCGAGCCTGCTGCTCGACCGGCCGGTCAAATGGGCGGAGGACCGGCTCGAGCACATGATCGCCGCCAACCAGGCGCGCGAGCAGGAGTGCACGCTCAAGACCGCCTTCGACGCCGAGGGCAAGCTGATGGCGTCGCATTGCGACTATGCGCTCAACAACGGCGCCTATCCACATTTTCCAGACGCCAACATTGCTGCCATGATGTTCGTGTGGGGTGCATACAAGCAGCCGCATTTCGGCTTCGATTCGCGGGGGCTTCACACCAACACCACCGGGCTCGCGGCCTATCGTGGGCCCTGGGCGATCGAGACGCTGATCCGGGAAACCCAGCTCGATATCGCCGCCCGGCAGATGGGGATGGACCCGGTTGAGCTGCGCCGCAAGAACCTCATCACCGCCGCCGACCAGCCGACGTCGACGAGCATGGGTCTGCAGCTCACCGACATCACGCCTGCCGAATGCCTCGATAAGCTGCTGGAGACCTTCGACGTCGCCGCATTCCGGGCCGAGCAGGAGGAAGCGTGCAAGCAGGGGCGCTACCTCGGACTTGGCGTCTGCACCTATGTCGAACCGACAGCATCGGGCCAGTTCCCGCCGATGGCGACCGAGGCCGCGCATATCCGCATCGAGCCCGACGGCCAGGTGACTGCGCTGATGGGCACCCACTCGCAGGGCCAGGGCACCGAGACGACCATGGCCCAGCTCATCGCCGAAACGCTCGGCGTGCGCTACGAGGACGTTACCGTGGTCGAGGAAGATTCCCAGTCCGGCGGCTTCGGCGCCGGTTCGGGCGGCAGCCGCCAGGCGGTGATTGGCGGCGGTGCGGCGATCGAAGCCTCGAAGCGCATGCTCGACAAGGTCAAGCAGCTGACCGCGCATCTCTACAACGCAAGCCCCGATGCGGTGCGGCTGGAAGACGGCGTCATCCATATCGAGGGCACGCCGGAAATGACCCACAGCCTCGCGGAAGTCGCCGCGATCGCCTATGGCCATCCCGCCCGCCTGCCCGAGGGCATGGATCTGGGGCTGGAGACCAGCTTCCGCTACAACCCGCCGCCGATGACCTTCGCCAGCGCCGCGCACGCCTGCACTGTGGAGGTCGATATCGACACCGGTTTCGTGAAGATCCTGCGCTGGGTCTGCAGCGAGGATTGCGGCGTTGTCATCAACCCCGGGATCGTCGAGGGTCAGGTCGCGGGCGGTCTGGCGCAGGGAATTGGCATGGTGCTGCTCGAAGACCTGGTGATCGACGAAAACGGTGCGCCGGTGACGGTGACCTTCAAGGACTATCTGCTGCCGCAGATAACCGACGTGCCGGATTTTGAATACACCCATATCACTACACCGGCACAGAACCCGGGCGGCTTCCGGGGTGTCGGCGAAGGCGGCGCGATCATTGGCCCGCCGACGCTGATCAACGCGATCCACGATGCGCTGTCGCCCTTCGGCGTCACCTGCCTGGATTTGCCGTTGAAACCTGCGAAGCTGCTGGCGCTGATCGATGCGGCGCGGGAGGCGGAGGCGGCGTAGGAGAGGAAGGAGCCGGGAGTATGACCAGCTTGAAAGTACGCGACCTGCGCGACGATCTGACCTTTGGCTCGATTGTCGATGGCGTTGACGATGCGGCGCTTGCCGATCCGGAGGTGCGCACGGAGATCAACGAAATCTTCGTGCGTCGCGGCATGATCGTGTTCACCGGCTGCGAACCGTCGGCGCGCTTCCAGGTCGAGCTAAGCACGGTCTTCGGCCCGCTCAAGGACCATCCGACCAAGAGCACTGCGCGCGCCGATACCGACGAGGCTCCCGGCGTCATCGACATGCATTACGAACCGATGGCCGACCCGGGCGACCTCGGGCTGGTGCAGGTAGAAGGCAGAAAACGCGCCGTCTGGTCGAACTGGCATTTCGACCATTGCTACAACGATGAGCTCAACTACGCCGGCGTGCTGCGCTCGCTGGTCGCCCCGCCCGAGGACGGGCGCACCGGTTTTGCCGACGGCATCGCCATGTACGAAGCGCTGCCCAGGCATCTGCGCGACGCGATCGAGCCCTGCAATATTATTTACATGCTCGACGTCCGCCGCTCGAAGATGCGTTTCGGCAGGCCGCCGGGGTTCCGCGACTTCGGCGACACCGAATATGTCCTCGGCAATGTCCGCGAAGGGCTGACGTTTCCGCGCGCGATGCATCCCGCCGTCTGGACGCGCCCGACCGGCGAAAAGGTGTTGCATGTCTCGCCATGGATGGCCTTCGGCATCGAGGGCAACGAAACGCCGGAGGGCGATGCGCTACTGGAAGAGGTTCGCCAGGCGATGATCGCCCATGCCGATCCCTATTGGCACGAGTGGCGGCCCGATCACATGGTCATCTGGGACAACCACCGGATGCTGCACGCAGTGAGCGGCCATGACCCGAAATGGGAGCGCCGCATGCACCGCACCACGATCAAAGGCGACTATGGCCTCGGCTATTTCGAGGACGGCAAGAAAATCGGAGAGGTGCAGCGCGAATTCGTCGCGTAACGGCGAGCCGCTGCAAAGAGAGGAAGGACTGACATGCCAAAAATCGACGTCAACGGCGTGGGCATCGCCTACGAAATCATCGGCAATGGTTCCAAGAATGCGATCATCACACCGGGCGGCCGCTTTTCGAAGGATACGCCGGGCGTGCGCGAGCTGGCCGAGGGGCTGGCGGCGCAGGACCACAAGGTGGTGATCTGGGACCGTCCGAACTGCGGTGAATCCGACATCTGCTTCACCGGAGAAACCGAATCGATCCTCAATGCCGATACGCTGGTCGGCCTGTTGAAGGTGCTGGACATGGCGCCGGCGCTGGTTATCGGCGGCTCGGCGGGCAGCCGCGTTTCGCTGATCGCCGCGCACCGCCATCCGGACGCGGTGAGGAAGCTCGCGGTGCTGTGGATCACCGGCGATGCGATCGGCCTGTCGGGTCTGGTCGCGGTCTATTGCGGCGGCATCTATGCGGCAGCCAAGATCGGCGGCATGGAAGCGGTCGCCGAGGATCCGGGCCTTGCCGAGACGATCGAGCGCAATTCCGGCAACCGCCAGCGTATCCTCGATCAGGACATCGACACATTCTTCGAGACGATGCAGCGCTGGGGCCATTCCTACCTTCCCTATGAGGGTTCGCCG
>CAYPFE010000200.1:0-6066 GCA_964409895.1 uncultured Novosphingobium sp. | reverse complement strand
AGCCGCCCATCAGCCAACTCGCTCAATGCGGTAGTTCTCGATCACCATGTTGGCGAGCAGCTTGCGGCACATCTCGTCAAGCGCCTCGTCGGTGACGCTGTCATCGACGTCGAGCTCGATCAGGCGTCCAGCGCGCACGTCGCTGATCCCGGAAAAGCCAAGCCCTTCCAGCGAATGATGGATCGCTCGGCCCTGCGGGTCGAGCACGCCAGGCTTGAGGCTTACATTGACGCGGACTTTCATCGCCGGGGCCTTTTCGAGAATCGGACTAGGGAACTGTCCAAGCCTATGCCGACAGGCTGCTGCGCGGGCAAGCGCGCGGCGCGTTCAAGCCACAGCCCATCCACCGTCGACCGGCAACAACACGCCGTTGATGTAAGATGCGGCCGGCGAAAGCAGGAACAGGATCGCGGCTGCCAGCTCTTCGGGATAGCCCGTGCGCCCCAGCGGAACTCGGGCGACGTTCTCGGATATGGCCGGGTTCTGCATGAATGGGATGGTGCGCGGCGTCAGCGTCATGCCCGGCGCCACGGCATTGGCGCGAGGCCTTCCCCCGCATTTGGTCGCCAACCAGCGTGTGTAGCCGGCGATGCCGGTCTTGGACGCGGGGTAGAAGGGTGAGATCGTTTGCCCACCGCCTTGGAAATTGCCCGCAACCGAAGCGAGGCTGACGACACTTGCAGCGCTGTCGCTCACCCGCTCAAGCCACGCGGAGGTAACGCATTCGACACTGCCCAACGCCCTGCCGACGTTTTCCACGAAAGGCCTGTCGTCGTTGCTCGGCGGGCCGGCATTGTTGACGAGATAGCGGCAGTCCCCCAGCCGGATGGTTGCATTCCATGCATTGGCAACTTGCGCCGAATCTGCCACGTCGACTGTGATTGCGAATGCCTTGCCGCCATTTGCGACGATCTCGGCAACCGTTGCTTCGACCGTCTCGGTAACGATATCCCAGGCTGCCACCGCGAGACCGGATTTGGCCGCCGCCAGCGCCGTGGCCTTGCCGATACCGCTGCCCGCACCGGTCACCGTCGCCACCTCACCCGGCACAAAGCCCAGTGCGCTCATGTCGTAAAGCGGGCCGTGGTTATCGTCGCCAGCCATTCCGTCTCCTCGTACCGTGCCCGGACGGTGTACTAAGCCTCCACCAGCTTGAGCAGCTTGCGTTCAAGTGGAACCAGCACATTGCCGACGTCGTGCCCGCGTTTCAGCACCTGTCCCGCTTCGCCGAACAGCGTCCACATCCCCTGCTTACCGCGCAGGGCCGGCCGTTTCTCAATACGAACCTGCGGACGTTCAGACGCACGGCGGAATGCCGAAAAGCTAGCCGCGTCCTTCTCGAAATTCATCGCATAGTCGCGCCACATGCCAGCGGCGACCATACGACCGTAAAGATCAAGGATGCGGCGTAACTCGATCCGGTCGAAACCGACCTGCAGCGGAATGCTGCGCGGGAAGGCTATGACGTTGGCACTGGAGGGACTGGCCGTTCCTGCTCCAGCTGATTTCATCTGCCGTCAGCCCTTGTTCTGCTTGATGGGATCGACATTGCCGGCTTGCTGCGCATCGCGCTCCTTCAGCAGCTCCGCAAGCATGCCCTGTAACCGTTCGACCTCGCACTGGAGGATTTCGAGCTTCTGCGTCGCCGGGTCGAAGCGGTCGCTGCAGGGCGTGCCATAGGGCACGAAGTCCTGCGTCTCTGGCTTGACTTCGACCGGGATCGGTTTCGCCGGGATCCCGACCATAGTCGCGCCATCGGGAACATCCTTGGTGACAACCGCATTGGCGGCAATGCGGGCACCCGCCCCGACATGGATCGGACCGAGAATTGCCGCGCCCAGCCCTATAATGGCATCATTCCCGATCGTAGGATGGCGCTTGCCGCCCTTGCCGCTGGTAGGATTAGTACCGCCCAAAGTCGCACCCTGATAGATCGTGACATTGTCGCCGATCTCAGCCGTTTCACCGATCACCACGAACCCGTGGTCAATGAAGAAGTTCTTTCCGATCTTCGCGCCGGGATGAATGTCTATCGCGGTGAAAAAACGCGACAAGTGATTGATCCAGCGTGCGAAAAAGTACAGTCGCCATTCAAACAGCCGGTGCGCCACACGGTGCCAGAACAGCGCCCACACACCGGGATAAAGCAGGACCTCCATACGCGAACGAGGCGCAGGATCGCGTGCCTTCACCGAGTCCAGATAGCGCGTAAGTCCACCAAACATCGCGCGATTCTCCCAAAAAAAGCGGTTCTAGGCAAGCGTCGCTAACTTTGCCCCGAATTCTCCTCAAGCGCCTCACGCCAGATAACCAGCGTAGGCGGCTGTTTTCGTTCCAGACTGAGCCGGTCGATCGCCTCGACAAGCGCTTCAACGCCCATGTGGCTACGGTTACAGCGGGGTACAAGATAGGTGGTTGCAGATTGGTCAAGAACAAGCCCGCGCATTTCGCCGTGGAGACCTACGAGTTCCGTCAGCATGGCATCATCGGGCTCGCCTATTTCGAGATTCAGGGCTGCCCCAATGCGCGATGCGAGGTCCGGCAGGCGCATTTTCCAGCCTGTTTCCCCGGCATTGCTGACAAGCAGCAGCGCACTGCCCTTCTCCTGAGCCCGATTCCAGCGATGGAACAGCTCCGCCTCATCCATCGTGTCCGCATCGTCTATCGCTTCGCCCTTGCCGGTTTCGGCAAACCAGCTTGCCAATATCGACTTGCCGGAGCGCGGAGGCCCAGAAAGAACGGCCGTCCGGAAAGGCCATGCACCCGTATTCTCCAGGGCTTCCAGCACAGACTCGTTTGCATTGCCCACGACGATGCGTGACGGGCCGCGCCTGTTGGCATCCGACAATGGCAGGGCAATCTGGCGCATGGGCAGCCTCGCTACCGGCCGATCCTGATTACGTTGCTGCCTGCGGCCACTTGCCATCCCTGCGAACGCAAGTAGCTGGCCAGCATGTCGAGGCTTCCGATCATGCTCACCCGCATCACCGAGGTACCGCCGATCGCGATGCTGGTGGTCGAGACAGACTGGACTCCCGGGCCGCCCCGTACTGCCGCCAGCGCCACATCGACCGACGCCGCGTCCGGCGACGCGAATTGCAACGAATACATCGCCACAAGTGTCTGGTCTGGGACCGAGGTTGTCGGATCGCTGCTCGCCGATTGTCCGGTGCCATCGCCAGACTGGCCTTGCGGGTTTTCCTCCGCGAGCAGGCGGCGCCTGAGATCGGCCATCACCCGGTCAAGCGCCATATCGTTGGAGACCAGCGTCGGGTCCGGCTTCAGCAGCCCCTTGGCAAGCGCCCCCTGATATATCTTGTCGATCCGGCGGATTGCCACATCGAGCATCTCAGGAACCTCCGCTTCGTTCTTTGCACGAAGCGAAAAGCTCTCGAGAAACTTGTTGTCCGGACCGTAGCGCGCGGTGAAGGTACCCTCGACCGGACCGCCCGGCCATTGCCGTTCCAGCTTGGCGATCGGAATCAGGACATCAGCAGCATCGAAATTATTGAGGATCGTGTTCCACCAGATGCGGCTGCGCCGGCTCGGCTGCCCGGCGTTGAGCAGCAACGATTCGCCACCGGCTCCCGATAGACGGATATAATCGATAGGGCTCGCCGAAAGCTGGAAATTGGCCCAGGCTTTCTGCCAAGGCCCGCGCACCTCAAAGACCTGCCGGACGCCGCCCGATTGCAGCACCGGAATGACCAGCATCGGCGCCGACCTTGCACCCACGCCCGAAGACGTGGCGATGAACTGGCCGGCCTTGGTCTTGTCGAAGATTACGCCCAATGTCGCGATATAGCGCCGCGGCCCGATCGATTCCTTTTCTATGACGACTGCGGAGACCATGGCGTCGATCTGCTCGTCGCTCATCTTCGGGCCCTTGAGCCGCTCCCAGGCGATTCGCTGCGCCAGTTTCCAGCCCTTGAGGCGGGCTTCCTCACCCGTGGCACCGGTGACATTGACTTTGATTCCCGAGACCTGAACGTCCTCGGAACTCGCGATGGGCGCGATTCCCCGGTCGCTTTCTATCTGCGCGATCAGCCGGTATCCGCCGAGTGTTCCGAGTGCCAAGACGAGCGCCAGCGCTAGCCCGGTCAGCAGCTGTGAAGCCGGACCGGACCCCCAGGTCCGTATCGGATCGGAGAAAATCGTCATCGCCATCGCAAACTGCGCGCCTTTTGCACAAGCGGTGATGGAATTCCAAGCCGTAAAGCGTTAGGCGGCTGTGCAATGTCAGACAGCGCATCCAACACGCCCTCCTATACCTATGAGCAGGCAGGAGTCTCGATCGACGCCGGCAACCGGCTGGTGAAGGCGATCGGGCCGCTGGTGAAGGCGACAGCCCGGCCCGGCGCGGACGGCGAGATCGGCGGATTCGGCGGCTTTTTCGACCCGCGTGCGGCGGGATACAAGGATCCGATCCTTGTCGCGGGCAACGACGGGGTCGGCACCAAGGTCAAGCTCGCCATCGACC
Source organism: uncultured Novosphingobium sp. (assembly GCA_964409895.1). Classification (GTDB taxonomy): domain Bacteria; phylum Pseudomonadota; class Alphaproteobacteria; order Sphingomonadales; family Sphingomonadaceae; genus Novosphingobium. The sequence goes on along the minus strand of CAYPFE010000200.1, from coordinate 1,586 downwards.
ATGACCGGCACGACGCGATCGGCATCGACCTCGTCGCGATGTGCGTCAACGATCTGATCGTTCAGGGCGCCGAGCCGCTATTCTTCCTCGACTATTTCGCGACTGGAAAACTCGACAACGGTGTCGCCGAGCGAGTCATCGCCGGGATCGCGCAAGGCTGCAAGCTCGCCAACTGCGCGCTGATCGGCGGCGAGACGGCGGAAATGCCGGGCATGTACAATGACGGTGACTACGACCTCGCCGGTTTCTGCGTCGGCGCGGTCGAGCGCGGCGAGCAGCTCACCGGCGACAGGGTGGCGGAGGGCGACGTGCTGCTAGGCCTTGCCTCGTCAGGCGTCCATTCCAACGGCTATTCGCTGGTGCGCCGGCTGGCGGAAGACAAGCTGTGGCGGATGGACCGCCCGGCCTTATTCGATCCCGAGGTTCTGCTGATCGACGCGCTGATTGAGCCAACGCGAATCTATGTGAAGACCATGCTTCCCGTGATCCGGGCGGGCCGCATCCACGCGCTCGCCCATATCACCGGCGGCGGACTGCTGGAAAACGTCCCGCGTGTGCTGCCAAAGCATCTCCATGCCCGGATCGACGCCGGCGGCTGGGAACAGCCGCGCTTGATGGCCTTCCTCCAGGCGCAGGGCAATATCGAGCCCGCCGAAATGGCGCGCACCTTCAACTGCGGCATCGGCATGGTGCTCGCCGTGTCCGCCGATGAAGCGGCAGGCGTCGCCAGCGATCTGGCAGCTGCGGGAGAGACCGTACATTTCATCGGCGCGATCGAGCCCGGCGAGCGCGGCTGCACCGTGCAGGGCAACGCCGAGGTGTGGAGCGCACGCGAGGCATGGGAGGCCGTGCACCTTGCCTGACAAGGCAAAAGTCGCCGTCCTGATCTCGGGAAGCGGCACCAACATGGCGGCGCTGCTCTATGCCAGCCGCGCCCAGGACTGCCCCTACGAAATCGTCCTGGTTGCCTCCAACAAGGAGTCCGCCGCCGGGCTCGCGCTCGCCGAAGCCGAAGGCGTGGCGACCTTCGTCAAGTCCCACAAGGGCATGGAGCGTGTCGAACACGACATGGCGATGGACGCGGCGATCCGCGATTCGGGCGCGGAATATATCGCGCTGGCAGGCTACATGCGCATTCTCTCACCGGAATTCGTCAGCCGCTGGGAAGGCCGGATGCTTAACATCCACCCCTCGCTGCTGCCGAAATATCCCGGCCTGCACACCCATGAACGCGCGCTGGAGGCCGGCGACAGCCATGGCGGCGTCACTGTCCACCTCGTCACCGCCGAGCTCGATGACGGCCCGATCCTCGGCCAGACAGCGGTCGCAGTGCTGCCCGAAGACACGCGCGAGACCCTTGGCGCACGCGTGCTGATCGCCGAACACCAGCTCTATTCGCGCTGCCTGGCGCAGTGGGTGACGCGCGAATCGTCGCCCGAATGGCTGCTCGAAAAGCTGCGCAAACTGGCCATGGCGCTGCCCGAGGCCGAAGAGCGCCCGTCGCACGGGCTGCCGGGCTGGCGCATATCCGGCGGCAAGTATTTCGCCCATTTCCACGCCCGGCATCACGGCGCCCACGAAATCGC
>CAYPFE010000199.1:0-6076 GCA_964409895.1 uncultured Novosphingobium sp. | reverse complement strand
TCCACCGTCCAGCGGTCGGTGTCGTCGTCGAAATTGCATGCGGTGATCCGCGTGTCGAACAGGATGTCACGCCGCAAATCGAAGCGGTCGGCGACGTGGTTGGCGTAGCGCAGGATTTCGGGCTGGGTCGCGAACCTCTCGGACCATTCCCATTCCGCGAGCAGTTCCTCGGAAAAGGAATAGCAGTAGTCGAGGCTTTCGACATCGCAACGCGCCCCGGGGTAGGCGTTCCACCACCACGTCCCACCGACGCCCGCCGCCGCCTCGAAGCCTTTCAGCGTCAGGCCGAGTTGCCGCAGCCTGTAATGGGCGTAGAGCCCCCCGAACCCCGCGCCGACGATAACGACGTCTGCGTCGGGGATGGTGTCCCGCACGGGGCTTTCGCTTGTCGTGCGGGACACTGGCGCGTCAGTCCTGTCCGAACTTCACCCTGGCCCTCACGCCCCACATGCGCGGCTCGTTGAGCGGCGAGGAATCGAAACCGAAGGAATTGAAGAATCCGCCAGCAGCAAGCCAAGTCTTCTCGTTGGTGACATTGGTCATGAAGAAGCTCAGGTCGATCGGCTGGTCGGCGACATCCTTCCAGGTCACGTTGAGGTTGAGCAGGTCGGTCGCCGGAAGCAGGCCGAACGGCGAGGAGGCGTTCGACTGCTGGCTGGCGGTGTGGACATAGGTGCCGCCGATCGTAACTTCGCCGACGTTCTCTGGCAGTGGCAGCGTGTAGCCAACCGTAATCTGCACCCGGTGCTTCGGCGAGAAGCTGAGGGCCTCACCGACCACGGCCGTCGGTCTGACGCAGCACCATGGCAGGTCGCCTGGCTTCCAAACCCGGTTGTCGTCTGGCGGCAGACCGGTCAGCGATTGCAATCTGGTGTTGAGATAGGTGTAGCCAATCTCGACCTTCAGGCTGTCGAAGAAGGTCGCAACGGCGTCGATCTCGATACCGTATAGTCGCGACTTGCCAGCGTTGAATGTCGTCGTGCCGCCTGTCGAAGGCGCGCCGACCTTGGCGGTCAGCGTCGACTGGAGCTGCTGATTGCGGAAATCGTTGTAGAAGCCGGTGATATTGAAGAAGCCCGGCACCGCGCCGCGGAAGGTGAGTTTGGCGCCCAGCTCATAGGTGTCGACCTTTTCGGGGCCCCAGGCCTCGAAGCCGACAAAGGGCGTGTTGACACCACCCGCGCGATAGCCGCGCGACCATTTGGCAAATACCAGAATGTCCCCGGTCGGCTTGTATTCCAGATCAAGAACCCAGGTCGGCGCCTTGGAACTTGCCGACTTTTCGAGGTCGCACTGGTGGAAGTCGAACGGATCGGCGAATACCTTAGCAGTTGGATTGCCGTCGCCATCGAGTGGCCCCGGATTGTTGATCGTGTTGGAGCAGAATGGTTTGCGTGTCGGGAAGTTGGGGTCGGGCGGGTTGGGGAAAAACGCCGTCGGGATATATTGGATGTTGATGCTCGACTGATAGTGGCGTTGCTTGTCCCACGTATAGCGTATGCCGCCTGTCAGGCTCAGCGTGTCGGTCAGCTCATAGGTTCCCTGGGCGAATAGGCCATAGGACCGCCAGCGTTGCTGGTAGAATGGCTGGCCCAGGTTGGCGACCGGAATGATTCCTCCCTTTCCATCCGGAAAAAACAGTCCATCGTCACAGACGTTGGGCGGATCCGAACAGTTCAGCAGCAGCGGCACGCTCTGCGAGTTGAAGCCGAGCGGATTGCTGATCTCCATGAAACCGCCAGCCTGCCATTTGAATCGCTCGTGATTGCCGCTGATCAGCAACTCTTCGGTCAAACCGGACTGGCTGCCGTAGTGGAAACCTTCGGTAGTGTTGATCTGGATCGAAGAGAATGCCGGCAGGCCGTCGCCGCGATCCCAGTAGTCGCCACCGAGGTGCAGGTTGGTGTCCTCGGTGAACTCGGAATAGGAGATGATGTTCTTGATCGTGATCGAATCGCTTGCTTCCCACTCGGTGGTGTTAATGACCTGCCAGGTGGTGAAATGCACCCTAGGGTTCGAGTGGCCGTTCTCCACGTCCCACCAGCCATCGCCTCGCGCCTTCTGGCGGGCAACCTGGGCACAGCCGAATGTACCACCAAGGTATGCAAGACCTGCCCACGTCGCCGGATTGTTGTTGCAGCCTAAAACCTTGAAAGTCGTGCCGTTGTTGTCGGAATCGGTGTAGGAGAAGATCGTCGTGCTCGTGAGGGTCGGCGTCAGTTCCGCAAGCACGCTGAGACGCACCGAAATGTAATTGGTGTCGTTGAAGTCCTTTGGTCCAATCGGGGATTTGTTCTTGAGGTAACCATTCCGCTTCATCCGGTCGACGCCGAGGCGGACCTTGAAGGTATCGGACAGCGGAAGGTTGAGCACGCCCTGCATGCGCCACATGTTGTAGTTGCCGACCGAGCCTTCGATATAGCCTTCGAGCTTGTCGGTCGGCTTGTTCGGCACCAGCAGCACCGCGCCGCCGGTGGTGTTGCGGCCGAACAGCGTGCCTTGCGGACCTTTCAGGACCTGCACGTTTTCGAGGTCGAAGAGGGCGCCGACGGTGACGCCGCTGCCGCCAGTGGTGGTCGATGAGCCACGCGGACCGACAACATCGGCGAAATAGACGCCGACCGAAGGCGCGGTCGCGAAATCCTGAACGAAGCCGCGAATCGCGAAGGAAGCCTTTTCAGGCCCGTAACGCGTATTGACCGAAAGCGAGGGCGTGTAGGTCGCAAGCTCGGTGGCGTTGGTGATGTTGCGCTGGTCGAGCGCGGCCTGGTCGTAGACCGTGATCGAGATCGGCACATCCTGCTGGTTTTCCGCGCCACGCCGCGCGGTCACGATGATCGTGTTGTCGTCAGCCGCGAACGACGGGGTCGTCATTACCACTGCCATGCCAGTCGCTGCCAGCACGGCAAATTTTGTTACTCTGGTCTTGGCCCCCATTTTCCCACTCCCTGTTGAAGCTTTCCTTCAATGCAAATTATGTCACATCCGATATCTACGTCCAGACGAAAATTCACAGTATGGCACTCACACCGCCACCGTCTTTTCCCGCCGTCCCAGCCCGTAGTCGCCGACGATTGTCGTGCGGCGCATGATGCGCTTTTCCGAGGGCGGCACGCCGCTGGAACAATGCAGCATCCGCCAATTGTCCCACAGCACCATGTCGCCCTCCCTCCAGCGATGATAATATATAAGTTCGGGGGCGAGTATCTGACCGATCACGTCACTGAGCAGCGCGTCGCCTTCCTCGTTCTCCATGCCTTCGATGCCGTCGGCGAACCACGGCGAGATGTGCAGCACCTTGCGGCCTGTGCCCGGCTGTTCGTAGACCGCCGGGTGGATCGCGCGGACCTGCACCGAGGGATGGGCAGAACCGGTGCGGAACAGTTCGGACATCCTGACCAGGCGGTCGGCGCGTGGGCCGAATTTCGCACGGGTGAAATCTGGCTGATAGGAATAGATGACGTTCAGCCCCTCGATCCGTTCCTGCAGTTCTGCGGGCAGCAGCTCCCACGCCGCGATCTGGTCGAGGAAACCGGTTTCGCCGCCTTCGCCCGGCAGCACGTCCGGCCTCAATATGCCGCCGTGGTTGATGCGGTCCACATATGCCCCGTCGAAATGCCAGGGCAGGTATCCGCCCAGCTCCTGTCCGCCGACGATATAGATATTGCCGTCCTTGTCGGGGTCGAACTCGATCGGGGCGAGCGCGCGGTGCTCTGTCCTGATGTCCGTGCCCGCCATCATCGGGTGGATTTCGGGTTCGCCGTAGATTTCGGAGAGGCGCACCTGCGTGTCGAGCCCGCCGGCAATCCCGCGAAACACGATCAGGCCCTTTGCGGTCCACAGATCGAGCAGCGCCTGGCGCACCTGCGGGTCGTCGATGGCTTCGGGGTCGAGGCCGGTGACGATCGCGCCATAGCGGTCCTGGCCATCCAGCGGCGCGGTCTCGAAGGCCGCCATGTCAGGCGGCCTTGGCCTGCAGCGCGTCGATGGCGACGGTGCGGGTGTCGCGGCCCGAGCGAAGCACGGTGCCGGGCAGCTTGCCGGTGTGCTCGCCGTGCCGGACGATCTCTACGCCGTTCACCAGCACATGGTCGATGCCAATCGCGTCCGCATAGAGGCGGTATTCGCTGCCACCGGGCAGGTCGAAGCGGCGGTAGGTCGGGCCGCGTTCGATCCTGTCTGCATCGAAGACGACGATATCGGCATGATAGCCTTCTCTCAGCTCGCCCCTGTCGACGAGGCCGAAATAGGCGGCCGGGCGTGCGGTGATCTGGTGGATTGCGGCCTCGAGCGAAATGATGTTCTGTTTGCGCACGCCATCTTCCAGCACAGCTGTCGAGAAGGCGAAGCTGTCGATCAGGTCGAGATGGGCGCCGGCGTCCGACGCGCCGACCAGCGTGCGGTCGTCAGTCCAGATTTCGCCGCGCAGCTCCCAGCTTGCCCGGTCGAGCCCGCCCATGTCGGGTCTGAAGACCGTTTCCAGCCCGTCTTCCAGCGCGATGTCGAGCACCGTGTCGAGCGGGCTCTTGCCAAGCTCTGCAGCAATTTCGCCGACGGTACGGCCTTCATGCACGCCGTTGGCAGCTTCGGGCCGGTCGACGACCATGTGGCCCGCGAAGTTGGCCATCACATACATAGCCTGGTCCGGCGTCATCGAGGCGATGCCCTCGCCAAGCTGGCGGCGTATTTCCGGATCGCGCAGCTGCTCCATGCGTTCCTCCAGTGGCACGAAAAAGATCGTGCGCCACAGCCCCGGAAAGGCGTCGTAGGTCACGCCGGTCTTGAGGTTCATGTAGACGCCCGGCATCGAAGGCATGGTCAGCGCAATCACGTCGCCGCCCCTCATCCGGGCCATGTCGGTGATTTCCAGCTGACGCTGCACCTTGGCAGCGGCCTGTGGCGCGCCGTTGACGATCATCACGTTCCAGTTGACCGGCCGCTGCCCGGCCACCGAGAAATCGGCCATCAGCTCGGGCACGCCTTCGGGGAAGTCAAGATTGGGCAGCATTTCGAGGCCTGTGCCCTCGTGCTCGGCGACGACGCCGGCGAGTTCGAGGAATTCCTCACGCGCCGCCCAGCGCGACGGCACCGGCTGACCCTCGTAGTCATTGTGCGTCGCCGAGATTGTCGTCGACAGGCCCAACGCGCCTTCTGAAAGCGACTTGCCGAGCAACTCCTTCATGTCCGCGATTTCATCCGCAGTGGCCTCCTCGCCCACCGCGCGCTCACCCATCACCGCGCGGCGGACCGCCGAATGGCCGGCGAAGAAACCGGCGTTGATGCCAATCGTGCCTTCGATACGGTCGAGATAGTCCCCGAAGCTGGACCAGCCCCAGTCGCAGGCGGCCTCCAGCGTTTCCAGCGGCATGCCTTCGACGCGGCTCAGCATGCGGCGAAGGTAGGGCGCGGATTCCGGGGTCAGCGGGGCGATCGAGAACCCGCAGAAGCCGCCTACCACGGTGGTAACGCCGTGATAGCACGACGGGCTCAGCGTCGGGTCCCAGAACACCTGCACGTCGTAATGGGTGTGCGAATCGACAAAGCCGGGTGCTACGATACGCCCCGTAACGTCGATCACCTCGGCGGCATCTTCATCGACCGTGCCGATGGCGACAATCCGCCCGTCCCTGATGCCGATGTCGCCGGCAAAACCCGGCCTTCCCGAGCCGTCGACGATAGTGCCGCCGACAATCTTGGTATCGAGCATGGCTGTATCCCTCCCTTCGCGCCTTTGCGGCGCTCTGCGTGCTTCGTGCAACATGACATGAAACTTGACGCCGCCCAAGCCTTCGCGCGAGCATCTCCGGCACCGGATTGCCGTTTGAGGAGAGCCCCAATGACATTGACCGCAACCCAGGCACTGGCCGAACTCGCCGACCGCGAGGCGATCAGGGATTGCCTGTTCCGCTATTCGCGCGGGATCGACCGGGCGGACCCCGATCTTCTGGCGTCGGTCTACTGGCTGGGTGCGATGGACTATCACACCGGTTTCGAAGGCACGGCGGAGGAGTTCATCGCCTGGTCGATGGAGCGCCTGCCGATGCTGCAGGACAAGGTCCACATGCTCGGCAACATC